>CAXTUK010000049.1:0-7627 GCA_964247395.1 uncultured Acetobacteraceae bacterium | reverse complement strand
GCAGCGCGCAAGCGAGCACGACGAGGAGGGCGCGTCGCGCACAGCGCGCGACGAGGGCTGCGAGGAACGAGGCGATCGGCATGCGCCTCCGTGTCGAGGAAATCGGGGGGAGTCGCAAGCCCGCCGCCGCCATCCTGGCCGGCGCTCGATCTTTGCGGCCGGCCTTCCTATCGTGCGCCGATGCAGGACGGCACCACGGATGGGCTCGAGGGCGGCGCACGCGCCCGGGCGATGGCGGCGGTCGCGCTGTCGGTGCTGCTGTCGGTGCTCGACTACGCGGTCGCCAACGTCGCCCTGCCGACGATCGCGCGCGACATCCACGCCACCCCGAGCGCCTCGATCTGGGTGGTCAACGCCTACCAGCTCGCGAGCCTGATCGCGCTGTTGCCGGTGGCGTCGCTCGGCGAGATCGTGGGCGCCGCCCGGCTCTGCCGGATCGGGCTGGCGGTGTTCGTTGGCGCATCCGCGCTGTGTGCGCTGTCGACGTCGCTCCCGGAGCTCGCGAGCGCGCGCGTGCTGCAGGGACTGGGGGGCGCCTGCATCATGGGCGTGAACCTCTCGCTGGTCCGGGTCATCTACCCGGCGTCCCAGCTCGGGGGCGGCGGGGCGCTCAAGGGGTGGGTGTTGGCGGTGGGCGGGGGGCGCGGGCCGACCGTCGCCTCGGCCGTCCTGTCGGTGGCCCCTTGGCCCTACCTGTTCTGGATCAACCTGCCGCTCGGCGCCGCGGCATTGTGGCTCGCGCTGACCAGCCTGCCGAACACGGCGCGCGTGCAGCGCCGCTTCGACGCCACGAGCGCGCTGCTGCTGGCCTTCGCGCTGGGCCCGCTCGTCGTGGGACTCGACAGCCTGGCGCATCGCGGCCGGGCTGGGTCGGCAGCTTCTCTCGTGGCGTTCGGCCTGGTCTGTCTGGGGGTGCTCGTCAGGCGTGAGCTTGGCCTGCCCGCACCTTTGTTCCCGGTCGACCTGCTCCGCCTCGGAGGCTTCCGGGTGGCGTTCTCGGTGGGGTTTCTGGGCTTCATCGCATCGAACTTCTTCATCATCGCGATGCCGTTCTTTCTCGAAGGCGGCCTTGGCCGGAGCGCGGTGCAGACCGGCCTGCTGATGACGCCCTGGGCCGTGTCGGTCGCGATCGGTTCGTTCGGGGTCGGCCGGGTGGCCGACCGGGTGCGGCCAGCAGTGATCTCGAGCGCCGGACTGCTGCTGACCGCGACCGGGTTCCTCCTGCTGCGCACGATGAGCGCGCACCCGTCGGACGCCGGCGTCTGCGCGCGGATCGCGCTCGCGGGCCTGGGCTTCGGCGTGTTCCAGCCGCCGAACAACCGGGCGATCCTGGTCACGGCACCCCTGTCGCGATCGGGAGCGGCGAGCGGGATGGTCTCAGCCGCGCGCCTGTCCGGGCAGACGATCGGGGCGATGCTGGTCGCGGCCGGCTTCGCGCTGCTGCCGTCGGGTCTGGCGCCGCGATCCTGCATGGGCTTCGGCGCCGCGACCGCGCTGACCGCCGTCCTGCTCAGCGCCAGCCGGTTGCGTTCGCCCGGTGGAGCATGACGCCGGAGTGGCTCAGGCGGCTGCCGATCGCGCATCGCGGCCTGCACGGCGGCGGCGCGCCGGAGAACTCGCTCGCCTCGTTCGAGGCTGCGATCGCGGCCGGAACGGCGATCGAGCTGGACGTGCGGACGGCAGCCGGCGGCGAGCCGATGGTGTTCCATGACGAGCATCTCGAGCGGATGACCGGCCGGCGCGGCAGGCTCGACCAGTGCGACAGATCCAGTCTGCGCACGCTGCGGCTCGCCGGAAGCGACGAGCGGATTCCGACGCTGGCGCAGGCGCTCGACCGCGTCGGCGGGCGCACGCCGGTGCTGGTCGAGATCAAGCCCGCGAGCCGCGCGTTCGAGCGGCGATGCGCGCGCATCCTCGCCGTCCATGCCGGCGACACCGCGGTGCAATCCTTCGACCCGGTCGCGGTTCGCCATCTGGGTCGTCTGCTGCCGGGCATGCCGTGCGGGCTTCTCGCCGGGACCATCGGACGCCTGCGGCCTGCCGCGATCGCCGGCGCCGATTTCCTCGCCTTCGATGTGCGATCAGCCGCCCTCGGCGCGGCGCGCCGCATGGCTGGCAGGCTCGCCGTGCCGCTGATCGTCTGGACGGTCCGCACCCGGCGGGAGCACGCGATCGCCGACCGTCTCGGCTTGAACCGCATCTTCGAAGCCGACAGGGACTTCTGAGACCGATGTCGCCCGCCGCGCATCTCGCCGCCATCAACCTGTTCACGGGCGACATCCAGGGAGGCCTCGGACCGTTCCTGGCCACCTGGCTGGCGCAGAACAGCCATTGGAGCCCGTCGCGCGTCGGCGCCGTGACCGCGCTGGTCGGTCTCGCATCGCTGGCGCTGAACGGGCCTGCCGGCGCGCTGGTCGACCGGACCGGCCGCCCGCGGTTGCAACTCGCGCTGGCCTGCGTGGCGATCCTGGTCGGGACATTGCTGATCCTGCCGGCGAGGAGCTTCGCCGAGGTCTTCGGCGCGCAGTTCCTGGCCGCCGCCGGAGGCACCCTGGTGGTTCCGGCGCTGACCTCGCTCACGCTCGGGATCGTCGGCAAGAAGAGCTTCCCGCGCCAGCAGGGGCGGAACCAGGCGTTCAATCATGCCGGCATCCTGATCGCCGCCCTCCTGATCCGGGCAGGGACGCACGTGCTCGGCGCCGCGGCCTCGTTCTGGGTGCTCGGCGGCATGGCGGTCGCGGCGATCGTCGCGGTCGCGACCACGCCGGGCAGGGCCTGGAACGGCAGGCGCGCGCATGGCTGGAACGAGGAGGAGCCGGACGAGCACAAGCCGCGTCATCCCCTGCTCGCGGTCCTCGGCAACCGGCGGCTGATGCTGGTGACGGCGGCGCTGGCTCTCTACAGCCTCGGCAGCGGCAGCATGCTGGGGCTGCTGGGGCAGCGCCTGGTCACGACTGGCGCGAACGCGACCGCGTGGACGGCGAACTACGTCGTGGTGGCGCAACTGGTGATGATCCCGGTCGCACTCTGGGCCGGGTCGATCGCCGATCGTCGCGGCCGGCGCCGGCTGCTGTTGCTGGCCTTCGCGGCGCTGCCGCTGCGGGCCGCGCTATCGGCGATCCTCACCGATCCGGTCTGGCTGATCGGCGCCGAGGCTCTGGATGGGTTCGCAGCCGGGCTGGTGGGCGTCGCGGTGCCGATCGTGGTCGCCGATCTCAGCTGGGGCAGCGGCCGCACCCAGACCGCGCTCGGGACCGTGAACACGCTGCAAGGAGCGGGCAGCGCGCTGTCCGGCCTATTCGGCGGCGCGATGGTGCATCAGCTCGGCTGGCCGGGCGCCTTCGGGGCGCTGGGTGCTGCCGGCGCCGCGGCGCTGGTGCTGGCGGTGTGGCTGGAGGAGACGGCGAGTTGATCAGCCGAGAACTTCCACGCCCACCTGTCCTGCCGCCCGGCGGAGGTCCTGGCCGAGAGAGGCGAGCGCAAGCTGCCGGCGTTGCGCGAGTTCCAGGTAGGCTGCGTCGTAGACCGTCAGCTTGAACCGTTCCGCCAGGTTCGAGGTCGTCTCCCAGGCCTGATCGGCGGTTTCCGCGTCCAGCCTGATCGGCAGGTCGTGGAGGAAGGCAGCCAGCCTGGCGCGTCTTGCCGGGTCGAGCCAGCGACGGCGCTCGGCGGCGAACAGGCCGTTCAGCGCCTCCAGTAGCCAGAGCAGAGGAGCACTCGCATCTCCCTAACGGAGACGAGGCGATGTGTCGAGGATGGAGCGCCGCTCAGTGCGTCCGGCGCCGCAGGATGAAGCGCACCGGGCGGTCGGGCTGGGTGGTGACGATGGCGCGCGGCAGGACGTGCTCGCTGCCGGCGGCGAGCTCGACCCGGTAGCGCGCGAGCAGGCGCGCCAGCACCACCACGGCTTCGGTCAGCGCGAAGCGGGCGCCGATGCAGATGCGCGGGCCGGCGCCGAAGGGCATGTAGGCGTAGCGCGATGGCGGCGTGGCGCCGGGCAGGAAGCGGGACGGGTCGAACCGGTCCGGATCGCGCCAGAAACGGGTGTGCCGGTGCAGCACGAAGGGAGCGATGCTGACGATGGTGCCGGCGCCGATCCGGTGGGAGGCGATCGTGTCGGCATCCTTCGCCTCGCGGGTGATGAGGAACGCGGGCGGATAGAGCCGCAGCGTCTCGTCGATGTGCGCGCGCAGCCTTGGCAGCTTGTCGATCGCGTCCGCGGCACCTTCGGGCGAGAGGTCGGCGCCGAGCGCTTCGGCGGCCAGCTCGGACTGCCAGTCGGGGCGGCGTGCGGCGATGAACAATGACCAGAACAGTGCGATGCCGGTCGTCTCGTGACCGGCGAGGATCATCGTCGCGACCTCGTCGCGCAGCATCGACCGGTCAAAGCCCTGCCCCGTCTCGGGGTCCCGTGCCGTCGCCAGCATGTCGAACAGATCGCGCGGCGAGCCGGGCGCGGGCGGGCTCGCCTCGCGCGCATCGATGATCCGGTCGATCAAAGCCAGCCATTCGACCCGGAAACGCTCGCGCTGGCGATCAGCCGGCGAACGCCGGTCGGGCGGCAGCATCAGGTCGAGAACGCCTGGCTGGGCATGGTTCGTGCCATAACGGAACAGCAGCCCGCGCAGGTCGGCGCCGTGGGCGGCGACCTCGAGCGAGAACATCGATCGCGCCGCGATCGACAGCGCCAGGCGCTGCAGGACAGGCAGCAGCTCCACCACGCGTCCGAGCCTGTCGTCGAGCCCGGCTTCCGTCTCGGACGACGCGATCGCGACATGCCGCGCCAGCAGGTCGAGCGCCCGCGGCGCCATCGACGGCGCGATGGTGCGGCGCTGGTGCTTCCAGGCGTCACCCTCGGCGAGGAACAGACCGTCGCCGAGCACAGGCTGCAGGATGCGGCGGGTCGCCGCGTTGCGCCGGTAGTTGGCATGATTGTCGACCAGCACGTGCCTGATCGCGTCCGGGTCGTTCAGCAGCAGCTGGTCGCGTCCAAGGAACCGGCCCGCCAGCACCCCCTCCTGGTAGGCCGGGCGGCCCCACAGTTCGAGCGGGTTCCGGCGCAGCACGAAGAAGGCCTCGATCTGGCCGCGGACGCGGGTCGGAAGCGGCGGACGCGGCAGCACCGCTTGGTCCATCGGGATGATCATTCCATCCATGTGGCCCTCCAGGCTCGTTGCGTCAGGCCTCGAATCTCTCGACCTGGGCGGCGATGTCCTCCGGATTGGCGCTGCCGTCGATGATTCCGGCGAAATGGCCGGCCGGGTCGATCACGTAGATGAGATTGCTGTGGTCCATCGAGTAGCCGTCCTTGGTCGGATGACGGACGGCATAGACGTGGTATTCCCGTTCGACCTGCCTGATCGCCTCTGGGGTTCCGGTCAGCCCGATGATCCGCGGCGAGAACTGGCGCGTGTAGGCGGCCATCACCGGCGGGGTATCGCGCTGCGGGTCGACGGTGATGAACAGCGGCGCCACCGTCGTGCGCAACCGCTTCATCATGTCGAGTGCGACCCCGACGTCGTTCAGCGCGGTCGGGCACGCATCCGGACAGAACGTGTAGCCGAAATAGATCAGCATCCACTTGCCGCGAAACGAGGTGCTCGCGACCGGCTTGCCGTCCGGCCCGGTCAGGCTGAAGGGTCCGCCGATCGGCACCGGGATGGCGGCGTTCCTGTAGGGCGCGCCGAACGGATTGGTCCACTCGCCCATCCGCGCTGCCGCGAACACCGCCAGCACCACCGCCATCGCCAGCAGCACGGCGATCACGCCACCTCCCAGGATCCGCTTCACACGGCCTCGCCTGACATCAGTGGGCTTCCGCCCAACTGCGCCCGATCCCGGTCTCGACGACGAGTGGCACCGACAGCTCGGCCGCGGCCTGCATGACGGACCGTGCGACGGTGGCGAGCGCGTCGGCTTCGGCGACCGGCGCCTCGAACAGGAGCTCGTCGTGCACCTGCAGCAGCATCCTGGATTGCAGGCCTGCGGCGCGGAGCGCTCCCGGCAGGCGGACCATCGCGCGCTTGATGATGTCGGCCGCACCGCCCTGCAGCGGCGCGTTGATCGCCTGGCGTTCGGCGTAGCCTCGGCGATTGGGGTTCTTCTCGGCGATGCCCGGGATCCAGCAGCGGCGGCCGAACGGAGTGAGCACGAAGCCGGCGATGCGAGCTTCCTCGCGGGTGCGCTCCATGTAGGCGCGGATCTCGGGATAGCGGGCGAAGTAGGCGTCGATGTAGAGGCGCGCGGTGCCGGCGTCGATGCCGAGATTGCGGGCCAGCCCGAAGGCCGAGATGCCATAGATGATGCCGAAATTGATCGCCTTGGCGCGTCTGCGGGTGAGCGCGTCCATGCCCGCCATCGGCACGTTGAACACCTCGCTCGCGGTTCGCGCATGGATGTCCTCGCCGCGCGAGAAGCTGTCCTTCAGCGCCGGGATGTCGGCGACATGGGCGAGCAGGCGGAGCTCGATCTGCGAGTAGTCGGCGCTGACCAGGACATGATCCTGGCTCGCCACGAAGGCCCGGCGGAGACGGCCACCTTCCTCGGTGCGAATCGGGATGTTCTGCAGGTTGGGGTCGTTCGAGGAGAGACGGCCGGTGCTGGTGACGGCCATCTGGTAGTTGGTGTGGACGCGGCCGGTGCGGGCGTTGACGTCGGTCTGGAGGCTGTCGGCGTAGGTGCTCTTCAGCTTGTCGAGCTGGCGCCATTCGAGGATGCGGGCGGGCAGATCGTGGCCCTGCTCGGCGAGGCCCTGGAGGATGGTGCTGTCGGTGCCCCAGGCGCCGGTCTTCATCCTGCGGCCTCCGGGCAGGCCCATCTCGTCGAACAGCACCTCGCCCAGTTGCTTGGGGCTGCCGAGATTGAACGATCGGCCAGCCATGCCGTGGATGGCGGTCTCGAGCACGGCCATGCGGGCGCCGAAATCCTCGCTCAGACGGCGGAGTTCGAGTGCGTCGACGGTAATGCCGGCCCGCTCCATGTCGGCCAGGATCGGGATCAGCCGGCGCTCCATCTGCTCGTAGACCGCGAGCGAGCGGTTGTGGCGGAGCTCGGGACGCATCGCGTGCCACAGCCGCAGCGTGACGTCGGCCGCCTCGCCGGCATAGGCGGTGGCGCGGTCGAGCGGGACGCGATCGAAGGTGAGCCGGTTGCGGCCGGTCCCGGTCACACCCTCATACGATGCGGGGGTGTGCGCCAGATGGCGCGCCGAGAGCTCCTCGAGGCCATGCCCGTGCGCGCCCGCCTCGGCCGCGTAGGAGATCAGCATCGTGTCGTCGATCGGCGCGATCGTCGCGCATCCTTGTTGGCCGAGCAGCAGCAGGTCGAACTTGCCGTTATGGAACAGCTTCAGCACGCTCCGATCGGCGAGCAGCGGGTAGAGCAGCGTGGTAAGGCGTGCAGGAGCCCCGCCTCGAGCGTGCTCTGGTGCCGGACCGGCACGTAGCAGGCGCGCCCCGGCGCCGTGGCCAGCGCCAGGCCGACAAGGGTGGCGCGCATCGGATCGAGCCCGTCGGTCGTGCTGTGGACCGCGACCATGCCGGTGCGGCCGGCGTCCGCGATCCAGTCCGCGAGCGCGTTCTCGTCGGTGATGCAGACATAGCCTGCGAAGGGGACGGCGGCCGGCGGC
>CAXTUK010000048.1:280-11882 GCA_964247395.1 uncultured Acetobacteraceae bacterium | reverse complement strand
AGCCGGTGCCCTCGCGGCACGGCGTGCACTGGCCGCAGCTCTCGTGCTTGTAGAACTTGGCGATCCGCGCAATCGCCTTGATGATGTCGGTGGAACGATCCATCACGATCACCGCCGCGGTCCCCAATCCGGATTTCACGTCGCGAAGGCTGTCGTAATCCATCAGGACCGTGTCGCAGACCGACTTCGGGATGACCGGCACCGACGACCCGCCCGGGATGACGGCGAGCAGATTGTCCCATCCGCCACGCACGCCGCCCGCATGCCGCTCGATGATCTCGCGCAAGCTCACGCCGAGTTCTTCCTCGACGTTGCAGGGCCGGTTCACGTGCCCCGAGATGCAGAACAGCTTCGTTCCCGAATTTTTCGGCCGGCCGAGTGCCGCGAACCACGAGCCGCCGCGACGCAGGATCGTCGGCACCACCGCGATCGTCTCGACATTGTTGACCGTCGTCGGGCAGCCATAAAGCCCCATCGCCGCCGGAAACGGCGGCTTCATCCGGGGCAGGCCCTTCTTGCCTTCGAGGCTTTCGAGCAACGCGCTCTCCTCGCCACAGATATAGGCGCCGGCGCCCCGATGGACGAACAGGTCGAAATCCCAGCCCGAGCCACACGCGTCGGGACCGATCAGGCCCGCCTCGTAGGCCTGGTCGACCGCCGCCTGCAGGTTCTGGATTTCATTGTAGTACTCGCCTCGCACATAGATGTAGCAGGCGTGCGCGCCCATCGCGAACGACGCGATCAGCGCCCCTTCGACCAGCTTGTGCGGCTCATGCCGAAGGATGTCGCGATCCTTGCAAGTTCCCGGCTCGCTCTCGTCGGCGTTGATCACCAGGTAGGCGGGCCTGCCATCCGAGTCCTTGGGCATGAACGACCATTTCAGCCCAGTCGGAAACCCTGCGCCGCCGCGGCCGCGCAGCCCCGAGGCCTTCGCCTCGTCGACGATCCCGCCGCGACCGCGCGCCAGGATGGCGGCCGTTCCGTCCCAATCCCCGCGCTGCTTCGCGGCCTCCAGCCCCCACTCCGCTTGGCCGAAAATGTTGGTGAAGATACGATCCTTGTCGGTCAGCATCAGCGCGCCTCCCCGGTCTGCGCGTCGTCGAGCAGCGTCGTCCGTCCACCGGCCGCCGCCGAGTTGAGCCGCTCGACCGTCGGACCGGGACGGGGCCGTTCGCCGCGCCTTAGCGCGTCGAGCAGTGCGCCGCACCGTTCCGCGTCGAGATCCTCGTAATAGTCGTCGTCCACCTGCAGGATCGGAGCGTTCACGCAGGCGCCGAGACACTCCACCTCGGTCATCGTGAACATTCCGTCCGCACTGGTCAGACCGAACCCCGGCACCCCGCCGACCTTCCTGCACACGTCCACGATCACGTCCGATCCGCGCAGCCAGCAAGGCGTTGTCGTGCATACCTGCAGGTGATATCGACCGATCGGTTTTGTATTAAACATCAGGTAGAACGTCGCGACCTCATAGACTCGGATCGGCGCCATCCCGAGCCTGACCGCCACCACGTCCATCGCCACGCGTGGAATCCACGCACTTCCCGTCGTGCGCCCCATCTGGTGCTGCACGATATAGAGCAGCGGCATTACCGCCGATGCCTGACGCCCTTCCGGATACTTGACGATGACGGCGGCAATCTCGCGTTCGCTCTGCTCGTCGAAAGCGAAGCTTCGAACCGCCGGCTCGTGACGCGCTTCCGCCGAGTGCCCTGGCGCCCCATGCCCGATATTCTCGGCGTCGGCGAAGCCGCCCCCCGGCCCACCCGTCGCTCCGAACCCGGTTCCGCCGCCGCTCACCGGTCGACCTCGCCGAACACCAGGTCGAGCGATCCCACGATCGCCACCGCGTCGGCCAGCATGTGGTAACGTGAGAGTTCGTCGACCGCCTGCAGGTGCGAGAAGCCCGTCGGCCTGATCTTGCAGCGATACGGTCGATTGCCCCCGTCGGAGACCAGGTAGACGCCGAACTCGCCCTTCGGACTCTCGACCGTCGTGTAGGTGGCGCCAGGGGGAACGTGGAACCCCTCGGTATACAGCTTGAAATGGTGGATCAGCGCCTCCATCGACCGCTTCATCTCGTGGCGCGGCGGCGGCGTGATCTTGCGATCCTGCACTTTCACCGGTCCGGGACGCAAAGCCGCGAGTGCCTGCTGGATGATCTTCACGCTCTCCCGCATCTCCGCCACCCGCACCAGATAGCGATCGTAGCAGTCCCCCGCTGCCCCCACCGGCACCTCGAAGCGCACCTCGCCATACTTGTCGTAAGGTTGCATCCGGCGGAGGTCCCATGGAACCCCGCTCGCCCGCAGGTTCGGTCCGGAGAACCCCCAGGCCAGCGCCTGCTCGGCGGTGAACGCGCCGATCCCGACCGTCCGCTGCTTCCAGATCCGATTGCCCGTCAGCAGGCTTTCCATGTCGTCCAGGAATGACGGGAACCGCTTCGACCAGTCCACGATCCGTTCGGCAAGGCCCGCCGGCATGTCGCGCGCCACCCCGCCGGGCCGAAAATAGTTTGCATGATACCGCGCGCCCGACACCGCCTCGTAGAACTCGAGCAGGTGCTCGCGCTCCTCGTAGCCCCACAGCGAGACCGTCTGCGCTCCGATGTCGAGCGCCATCGAGACCACCGACAGCAGATGGTTCAGGACCCGGGTGATCTCGGAGAACAGCACCCTGATCCATTGGCCGCGCTCCGGAACCTCAATGCCGAGCAGCTTCTCGACCGCAAGCGTGAACGCGTGCTCCATGCACATCGGCGAGACGTAGTCGAGCCGGTCGAAATAGGGCAGCCCTTGGACATAGGTCTTGTATTCGAGCAGCTTCTCGGTCCCGCGATGCAGCAGGCCAACATGCGGATCGGCGCGCTCGACCACCTCGCCGTCCATCTCGAGGATCAGCCGCAGCACGCCGTGCGCCGCCGGATGCTGCGGCCCGATATTGATCGAATGACTGTCGATCTCGACAATGCGCCTACGCCCGTCGTCCGGCTCCAGCATGTCCGGGATGTCCTCGTTGAGCACCAGATCGCTCATCGCGCACCGCTCCTCGGCTGCAGATCCGCACGCACGACGCGGGCGCGTCGCATGTCGATATCGTGCCTTTCCTCGTGTGCCTTCTCGTCCCCTGGCAGCGTCACCACGCCCTCCCAGGGACTCTCGAAATCGAAACTGCGGAACTCCTGCGCAAGCCGGACCGGCTCATTGACCACACGCTTCTGATCCTCGTCGTAGCGGACCTCCACGAAGCCGGTCAGCGGAAAGTCCTTGCGCAGCGGATGTCCCTCGAATCCGTAGTCGGTCAGGATTCGCCGGAGATCGGGCTGGCCGGAGAACGTCACCCCGAGCAGGTCGTAGCATTCCCGTTCCCACCAGGTCGCCGACGGCCAGAGCTCGTGCACCGACGGCACCGGAGCGATCTCGTCGGTCGTGACGATCACGCGGATGCGATTGTTCCGGCTCACCGACAACAGGTTGTAGACGATGTCGAACCGCCGTTCGCGCTGCGGGAAATCCACGCCGCACAGATCCATCATCTGCTCGCAGGCAAATCGGCGATCGTCACGGAGCATCGTCATCAGCGCGATCAGACCATCGCGCTCGGCATGCACCACCAGTTCGCCCCGGTCGACCGAGGTCGACAACACCCCGGGCAGCGAACCCGCGATCTCGACCGCCATCGCGGCAGCCCTCGCTCGTGCACGGTCTGCGGCCGCCTCAGCCACGCAGGATGGTCCCGGTCCGGCGGATCTTCTTCTGCAGTTGCAGGATACCGTAGACCAGCGCTTCCGCCGTCGGCGGACATCCCGGGACATAGATGTCCACCGGCACGATCCGGTCGCACCCGCGGACCACGGAGTAGGAGTAGTGATAATAACCGCCGCCGTTGGCGCAACTGCCCATGCTGATCACCCAGCGCGGCTCCGCCATTTGGTCGTAGACCTTCCTGAGCGCCGGAGCCATCTTGTTGCAGAGCGTCCCGGCGACGATCATCACGTCGCTCTGCCTTGGGCTGTTGCGCGGGATGATGCCGAACCGGTCGAGGTCGTAGCGCGGCATATAGGCGTGGATCATCTCCACCGCACAACAGGCCAGCCCGAAGGTCATCGGCCACAGGCTTCCGGTCCGCGCCCAGTTGACGACCTTGTCGACGTTGGCGACCACGAAACCCTTGTCGCCGATCTCGCCGGTGATTCCCTTGACCACCGAATCCTGTTCCTCGCCGGCAGGCAGGTGCTCCCGGTTCCACATCACGTCCGTCGTCGTATTCATCGCTCCATCACTCCCATTCGAGAGCGCCCTTGTTCCACTCATAGATGAAACCGACGGTCAGCACGGCAAGGAAGCCGAGCATGGAAAGGAAACCAAATCCGCCGATATGCTTGAGGCTGATTGCCCACGGAAACAGGAACGCGATCTCCAGGTCGAAGATGATGAACAGAATGGCGACCAGATAGTATCGTACATCGAAACGACGCCGCGCATCGTCGAACGGCTCGAACCCGCACTCATAGGCCGAGGACTTCTCCGGGTCCGGCTTCTGCCGCGCGGCGAGCAACGAGGCGCCGACCATGGCCCCGGAGATCGCGACCGCGATGACGATGAACACGGCGACCGGGAAATAGCTGGCAATGACCGAATGCATGGCGGGACCTCGAAATCCGGCCCGACTTCTACCTCCGAACCGCCCGCGCGACCAGCGTAGCCATCAACACGGATGGCGCGAGTGACGGGGCTCGAACCCGCGACCTCCGGCGTGACAGGCCGGCGCTCTAACCAACTGAGCTACACCCGCATCGAGGAGCCGTCGGTTAAGCCCTGACCCGCCGGCCGTCAAGCTTCCCTGGGCGGTGGCGGGATCGAACCGCCGACCCTCTCGATGTAAACGAGACGCTCTGCCGCTGAGCTAACCGCCCCTGGGAGACGTCCTGACCACAGGTCAGGACACCGAATTCACCGCGTCCTTCAACCCCTTGCCGACCCTGAAGCGGACGGAAGCGGAGGCCGGGATGTCGATCTTCTCCCCCGTCCTCGGATGGCGTCCCGATGTCGCCTTGCGCGTGACTGTCATGAACGTGCCGAAGCCACTAACGCGAACCCCCTGTCGGCTTCGGAGCGCCGCCTCGATGGCAGTGAACACGGCGCCGACCACCTCGTCGGCCTTGCCACGCGACAGATCGGCCTCCGACGCCACCCTTGCGATCAGCTCCGCCCTGTTCAACGACCTGCCCATCGCTCGCCTTCAGAACGGGACCTTGTGGCGAAACCTCAATCTTATGTGGACAGGTACGTAGGCGTCAACGAACCGAACCCGGCAACATGCTTCAGTGGGTCAGCGAAGCGCTGCTCGCCGCTCCTGCCGGCGTCGTGACCGGCTCGGTCGGCTCCTCCCACTCGATCGCCTCCGGCTTGCGGACCAGCGCCTGCGCGATGACGTCGTCGACATGGGCGACCGGGATCAGCGTCATCATCGTCTTGACGTTCTCCGGTATCTCGGCGAGGTCCTTCTCGTTGTCTTTCGGGAACAGGACCGTCCCGATGCCCGCCCGCAGCGCTGCCAGAAGCTTCTCCTTCAGGCCGCCGATCGGCAACACGCGGCCGCGCAGCGTGATCTCCCCCGTCATCGCGATGTCGCGTCGTACCGGAATGCCGGTCAGCACCGAGACCAGCGAGGTCGCCATGGCGATGCCGGCAGACGGACCATCCTTCGGCGTCGCACCTTCGGGAACGTGCACGTGCAGATCCCGGCGCTCGAAGATTGTTGGCTTGATGCCGAAATGCGCCGACCGCGATCGCACGTAGCTCAGTGCGGCGGTGACGCTCTCCTGCATCACGTCGCCGAGCTTGCCCGTATGCTTGATCGCACCCTTGCCGGGAACCATCACGCTCTCGATCGTCAGGATCTCGCCGCCGACCTCGGTCCACGCCAGTCCCGTCACCACGCCCACCATGTCCTCGGACTCGGTCTCGCCATAGCGAAACCGCGGGATGCCCGCATACGTCCCGACATTGCCGCCGGTGATCGACACGTTGACCGATTTGCCCGTCACGATCTCCTTGACCGCCTTGCGGGCCAGATTGGCAATCTCGCGCTCGAGATTACGAACGCCGGCCTCACGCGTGTAGGTCCTGATCAGCACCCGGAGCGCGTCGTCGGTGATCGACCACTCGCCTGGCTTGAGACTGTTGGCCTCGCCCTGCTTGCCGATCAGGTGTCGCTTGGCGATCTCGACCTTCTCGTCCTCGGTGTAGCCGGGGATGCGGATGATTTCCATCCGGTCCAGCAGCGGCTGCGGCATGTGCAGGCTGTTGGCCGTGGTGATGAACATCACGTCCGACAGATCGTAGTCGACCTCGAGATAATGGTCGGCGAAGGTCCCGTTCTGCTCCGGATCGAGCACCTCGAGCAGGGCCGACGACGGATCGCCGCGCCAGTCGGCGCCAAGCTTGTCGATCTCGTCGAGCAGGAACAGCGGGTTCGAGCTCTTCGCCTTGCGCATGCCCTGTACGATCTTGCCGGGCATCGAACCGATATAGGTGCGCCGGTGCCCGCGTATCTCCGCCTCGTCGCGCACGCCGCCCAACGACATCCGTACGAAGTTGCGTCCCGTCGCCTTGGCGATCGACTTCCCGAGCGACGTCTTACCGACGCCGGGCGGTCCGACGAGACACAGGATCGGGCCCTTCAGCTTGTTGGCGCGCGATTGCACCGCGAGATATTCGAGGATCCGCTCCTTGACCTTCTCCAGCCCGTAATGGTCGATGTCGAGCGACTTCTCCGCCTCCTCGACATCGTTGCGCACCTTGGTCCGCTTCTTCCACGGAATCGACAGCATCCAGTCGAGATAGTTCCGGACCACCGTGCTCTCGGCGCTCATCGGGCTCATCGTGCGCAGCTTCTTGAGTTCGCCGAGCGCCTTGTCCCGAGCCTCCCTGGTCAGCTTGGTCGCCTTGATCCGGTCCTCGAGCTCGGACGTCTCATCCTTGCCGTCCTCACCCTCGCCGAGCTCCTTCTGGATCGCCTTGAGCTGCTCGTTGAGGTAGTACTCGCGCTGCGTCTTCTCCATCTGCCGCTTGACGCGGTTGCGGATGCGCTTCTCGACCTGCAGCACGCCGATCTCGGCTTCCATGTGCGCGAACACGCGCTCCAGCCGTTCCGCCACCTTCTCGGTCTCGAGCAGCTCCTGCTTCTCGCCGATCTTCAGTGACAGGTGGCTCGCGATCGTGTCGGCGAGCTTGCTCGGCTCTTCGATCTGATTGAGCGAGACCAGCACCTCGGGAGCGATCTTCTTGTTCAGCTTGATGTACTGCTCGAACTGCGAGACCACCGTACGCCCGAGCGCCTCGATCTCGGGCGCGTCCTCGCTGCCGATCTCCGGCAGGGCTGCCACCGCGGCCTCGAAATGGCTCTCGGTCTCGCGAAACTCGGTGATCCTCGCGCGCCGCTGACCCTCGACGAGGACCTTGACAGTGCCGTCCGGCAGCTTAAGCAGCTGCAGGATCGTCGACACGGTCCCTGCACGGTAGATGTCGTCGGGCGCCGGATCGTCCTGCGACGCGTTCTTCTGCGCGACCAGCAGGATCTGCCGATCATCCTTCGTGACCGCCTCGAGCGCCCGGACCGATTTCTCGCGGCCGACGAACAGCGGCACGATCATGTGCGGAAACACCACGATGTCACGCAGCGGCAGGACCGCGAGCACTTCCTCGCCGGGCGGCGACACCTCGTTCTTGACGTCTTTCTCTGACTCGCGCTTTCCGGCCATGCGGACCTCCTGATGGACAGTCGTTCGACGCTCGACGCCCGACTTGCGGCACGCGACGCCCGGATTCAGCCTGCTGCGGCTTGCGACCCGACGGAGAACGATATCGGCACCTCGACGACGCCCAACAAGGTGAGGGTCAGGCGGAGTGCTCCGCCGCCCGCTCCTTGCCGTAGACGAGCACCGGTTGCGCCCGACTCTCGGCGGAATCGCGGTTCACCACCACCTCCTCGACGCCCTCGAGCCCAGGCAGGTCGAACATCGTCGGCAGCAATACCGCCTCCAGGATCGAACGCAGTCCGCGCGCTCCGGTCCGCCGCGCGATGGCACGCACCGCCACCGCCTTCAACGCGTCCTCGGTGAAGGACAGCTTGACGCCCTCCATCTCGAACAGGCGCGCATACTGCTTGGAAAGCGCGTTGCGCGGCTTGGTCAGGATCTCGATCAGCGCCGCCTCGTCCAGGTCCTCGAGCGTGGCGACCACCGGCAACCGGCCGATGAACTCCGGTATCAGCCCGAACTTCAGCAGGTCCTCGGGCTCGACCTCATGCAGGATCGCGCCCGTCCGGCGCTCGTCGGGCCCGCGCACGTCCGCGCCGAACCCGATCCCGGATCCCTTGCCACGCGCGCCGATGATCTTCTCGAGCCCAGCGAACGCGCCGCCGCAGATGAACAGGATGTTGGTCGTGTCGACCTGCAGGAACTCCTGCTGCGGATGCTTGCGGCCGCCCTGCGGCGGCACGGACGCCACCGTGCCCTCCATGATCTTGAGCAGGGCCTGCTGGACACCTTCACCAGACACGTCGCGCGTGATCGAGGGGTTGTCCGACTTGCGGCTGATCTTGTCGACCTCGTCGATATAGACGATCCCACGCTGCGCCCGCTCGACATTGTAGTCGGCCGATTGCAGCAGCTTGAGGATGATGTTCTCGACGTCCTCGCCGACATAGCCGGCCTCGGTCAGCGTCGTCGCATCCGCCATCGTGAACGGCACGTCGAGGATGCGAGCGAGCGTCTGCGCGAGCAGTGTCTTGCCCGACCCGGTGGGGCCGACGAGCATGATGTTCGACTTGGCGATCTCGACGTCATTGTTTTTCTGGCCGTGCGCCAGGCGCTTGTAGTGGTTGTGCACCGCGACCGAGAGCACCTTCTTGGCATGGCTCTGGCCGATCACGTAGTCGTCCAGGACTTTGCAGATCTCCTTGGGCGTCGGCACCCCGTCCCGGCTCTTGACGAGATGCGTCTTGTGCTCCTCGCGGATGATGTCCATGCAGAGCTCGACGCATTCATCGCAGATGAACACCGTCGGCCCGGCGATGAGCTTGCGCACCTCGTGCTGCGACTTGCCGCAGAACGAGCAATATAACGTGTTCTTGGTATCTCCGGCCTTGCTCATCGTCACTCCTGCCCCGACCGACGCCGGGCTCTCGACCGCAGGCCGAGGTCATCGATGGTTCATGCTGCCTCTGGTGCCATGGCCTGACAAGACGCGCGCTCCCGAGGTCGCCTCAAATCACGCAAAAAGCCGGCCGGTTTCGGCGCATGCCGGACGAACTCAGCGCCGCTGGTCGTCGTCCGATCCGCCTGCCTTCTTCTGGACCACCTCGTCGAGCAGCCCGAAGCCGAGCGCCTCCTCGGCCGACATGTAGGTGTCCCGATCGAGCTTCAACTCGATCTGCTCGAGCGTGCGCCCGGTATGCACCTCGTAGATCTCGTTCAGGCGACGTCGCAGATACAGGATCTCGCGCGCCTGGATCTCGATGTCGCTCGCCTGCCCCTGGGCACCCCCCGAAGGCTGATGCACCATGATGCGGGCGTTCGGCAACGCGTAACGCTTGCCTTTCTCGCCGGCCGCCAGAAGCAGCGAGCCCATCGACGCCGCCTGGCCGATGCAGACCGTGCTGACGGGACTGCGGATATACTGCATCGTGTCGTAGATCGCGAGACCGGCCGACACCACGCCGCCCGGGCTGTTGATATAGAACGAAATCTCCTTCGACGGATTGACGCTTTCGAGGAACAGCAGCTGCGCCGAGATCAGCGCCGCGACCTGATCGTAGACCGGACCCGTCAGGAAGATGATCCGCTCCTGCAGCAGGCGAGAGTAGATGTCGAACGCCCGCTCGCCACGCGACGTCTGCTCGACGACCATCGGGACGAGGGCGTTGCTGTAGATCTCGACCGGATCTCGGTCTCTCATGCCCCTGCTCCGCCTTTACGTCCGCCATCCGGATCGTCACACAACTCGAACCGCACACCAACATAGATCATGCCGAAGCGTTTTCGAGCCCCCGGCTCCCCGGCGCCGCCGCACTCACTCCTCTGCTTGCAGCGCGGCAAGCTCGTCGGGCGAGACCTCCCGCTCCTCGACGCGCGCCAGCTCCAGGATGTAGTCGACGACCTTGTTCTCGTAGATCGGCCCGCGCAGCGTCTCGGCCGCCCGCGGGTTGGCGCGGAAGAAGTCCATCACCGGCTGCTCCTGCCCCTTGTAACGAGCCGCTTCGGTGCGCATGGCGCGAGCCAATTCGTCCTGCCCGACCTGGATGCCGTTGAGCCGGCCGATCTCGGCGAGCAGCAATCCCAGCTTGACCCGCCGTTCCGCGATCGCCCGGTAGTCGGCGCGTAGCGTATCCTCGTCCTTGTCGCGGTCCTCCTCGTCGAGCCGCCCGGCCGTCCGGTCGGCCTCGATCCGTGTCCAGATCTGCCCGAACTCCGCCTCCACCATTGTTGCCGGAGCCTCGAAATCCGTCCGCTCGGCCAGCGCATCGAGCAGCTCGCGCTTGATCCGCAACCGCGCCAGCTGCGCGTACTCCTGCATCATCTGTTCGCGCACCACGTCGCGAACCCGGCCGATCTCGTCGAACCCCACCCGCTTGGCGAGCTCGTCGTCGATCGCCGGGATCGTCGAACGCTTCAGCGACTTGGCGACGACCTCGAATTGCGCCTGCCTGCCCGCAAGTTCGGCGGCCTGATACTCCGCCGGGAACGTCACCTCGATGGTTCGCGTCTCACCCGGGCTCATTCCCTCGAGCTGTTCGGTGAAGCCCGGGATGAAGCCCTCGCCGCCGACCTCGATCGACGTCTCGGTGGCGGTTCTGCCCTCGAAAGGCACGCCGTCGATCCGTCCGATGAAGTCGGTGACCAGGACGTCGCCAGCGGCCGCCGGCCTCGCCTCCTCGACATCGTCGAGCGAACGGTTCCGCCTGGCCAGCTCGCCGAGCGCCTTGTCGATCGTCTCGTCGCTCGGCACCGCCTTCAGACGCGTCAGCGACAGCGCGCCCAGATCGGGAACCGTGATCTCCGGCAGCAGCTCCATCTCCACCGTGAAGGCGAGATCCACTCCCTCGCCATCCGAACCGTCCTGCAGGTCGACCTTCGGCTGCATCGCCGGCCGCAGCCCGCGATCGCCGAGCAGTCTCTCGGTCGCCTCGGACACGCTCTGCTCGAGCACCTCCGCCCGCACGGCCGTCCCGTAGCGCTGCCGGACCACCGACATCGGCACCTTGCCCGGCCGAAAACCAGGCAGCTTCAGACCCTGGCCCAGCTCGGCCAGACGCTTGTCACGCCGCCCTTGCAGCTCGTCGGCGGGAACGACGACGGAAAAGCCGCGCCGCAGCCCATCGGTGAGCGTCTCGGTAACCTGCATGACGAAAGGCCTTCCTCGATCAATGAGTGCTGTCCGGTGGCGACGCTGGTGCGGGCGGAGGGACTTGAACCCCCACGACTTTCGCCACCAGAACCTAAATCGGGCGTGACTACCAGTTTCACCACGGCCGCCTGTTATTGAATGGAGCGGCGCGACTTAGCCCATCCAGGAGTGGCGGACAAGCAGGGCGTCCG
>CAXTUK010000048.1:0-270 GCA_964247395.1 uncultured Acetobacteraceae bacterium | reverse complement strand
ATGCCCCAGAGGGCCGGTGGGGAGGCCTACCGCCTGAACGGCCCCACCTTCACCGGGCGCGCCGCGCCGCCGCCAGCGCCTCGGGCAGATGCTCGGCCAGGTCCTCGGCGATCAGCCCATCTCCGGCTCGAATGCCCGCTTCGCCGTGAAGCCACACCGAAGCCGACGCCGCCTCGAATTCGGCCAACCCTTGCGCGAGCATCGCGCCCACGATCCCGGCCAGCGTATCCCCGGTTCCCGCCGTGGCCAGCCGGGGCGTCGCGCGTGCAT
>CAXTUK010000047.1:7662-11908 GCA_964247395.1 uncultured Acetobacteraceae bacterium | reverse complement strand
CTGCAGATCTATTTCGACTTCTCCGGCTATTCGGACATGGCGATCGGGCTCGCGCTGATGTTCGGGCTTCGGTTGCCGTTCAATTTCGACGCGCCCTACCGGGCCGTCTCGGTGCGGGACTTCTGGCGGCGCTGGCACCTGACGCTGTCGCGGTTCCTGCGCGACTACGTCTACATCCCGCTCGGCGGCAACCGGGTCGCGGAAGCGCGCATGGTGGGCAATCTCGTCGCCACGATGCTGATCGGCGGGCTCTGGCATGGCGCGGCGTGGACCTTCGTCGCCTGGGGCGGATGGCACGGCGCGGGGCTCGCCTGGAACCATGCCTGGGCGCGGACGGGATGGCGCATGCCGCGCGCTCCCGGCTGGTTGCTGACGCTGCTGTTCGTGATCTGCGGCTGGGTGCTGTTCCGGGCGCCGGACTTCGGAGCCGCGTGGCGGGTGCTGGGCGCGATGGCCGGTGCGCAGGGGCTCGGACACGTGCATGTCAGGAACGCGGTGGTGGTGGCGATCGCCGCCGTCGTCGCGGTGGCGGGACCGACGAGCCAGGAGTTCGCGCTTCGGCGCCTGACCCCCTGGCGATGGGCGGCGATCCCGGCCGGCGCCGCGTTCGCGTTCCTCCTGCTCCTCGTCGGCGGGCGGGTGCCGAACGAGTTCATCTATTTCCAGTTCTGAACCGGGCTGGCGACGGTTCGGGCTTACGCTGCTCCTGGCGGCGTCGCTGCCGGCGCTGGCGCTCTATCTGTTCATCGTCCTGGTCGATCCGTGGGGCATGCTGCCGCTGCATCTGCCGTTCGCCCGGGTGCCGATCTCGACCAACGCGCGCTTCTCGTTCCCGGCGCTGGCGATCGATCCGAAGTTCGACGCCGTCATCGTCGGCACATCGACGAGCCGGCTGCTGCGACCCGCGGTGCTGGACGGCCCGGCGCACGCGCGCTTCGCCAATCTCGCGATGAATTCGGCCACCGCCTGGGAGCAAGGCCAGATGCTGTCGCTGTTCGCGCGTCACCATCCGGACGCGCGCGCGGCGATCGTCGATCTCGACGCGGCATGGTGCCTGGCGGGACCAGGCAGCCCGCGACTGACCGGGCGGCCGTTTCCCGCCTGGATGTATCACGGGCCGAGGGCGTCCGGGTATCTGCACGTCTTCAATCTCTACGCGCTGCAGGAGGCGGCGAACCAGTTCGCAGTGGCGATCGGGGCCAAGCGGCCCCGTTATGGACTGGACGGCTACACCGACTTCCTGCCGCCCGACTCGGCATACGATCGCGGCAAGGTCGACGCGCTGTTCAGGCGGTGGGGGGCGGTCAGCCGCGCGCCGGCGGGACCGGGCCGGGTCGCGCTGCCCTCTGTCGAGCACCTGCCGGCGCTGCTCGACCGATTGCCGTCGAAGGCTGTGAAGATCCTGTTGTTCCCGCCGATCACCATCGAGACGATGGGCGAACCCGGAAGCGCGATCAGGGCGTCATGGGACCAGTGCAAGCGGGACGCTGCCGATGTCGCGGCGCGGGTCGCGAACACGCATGTGGTGGATTTCGCGCTCGACGACCGGATCGACCGGTCGCGCGATAATTTCTGGGATCCGATCCACTACCGCGTTCCGGTGGCGAACCGGGTGATGGCGGCTCTCGCCGAGGCGATGAGCACGCGGGATCGGGCTGGAGACATCGGGAGCCCGTCTCCGGAGTAGCTATGGGCGGATCTCGTGCCCTTCGAGGAGCCTGTCGATCGCGTGCTGGGCGGCGAACACCGCCTCCTTGAACGAACCGCGTCGCTTGCCGCCGGCGCGGGCGACGCCGGAGACCGGGGAGGCGCCCTCGGGATGGATGACCCACTGCCGCGTTCCGTCGCATTCGCCGCCGATCACCGTGCGGACGCCGCGATATTCGATCTCCTGCTCCATCATCCGTTCGACTTGGCGGTGAGCTTGTAGAGATACGCCGTTCCGCCGACGCCGAGATGGCCGGCGAGGATGCCGCGGCTCGGTCCGGACAGGGTGAGCGTCTCGCTGCGCGAGCTGGTGGCGACGCCGGAGGTGGTGGCGCCATCGACCCGGCAGCGCGCGTCGAGGCAGCGGAAGGTGCCGGTCACGCCGGCGTCGGGCAGGCGCGAGATGCCGATCCAGCTGTCGACGAGCTCGCCGTCGTTGCCGGCGAGCAGCGCGAGCTTGCCGTCGAGCGTCTCGGTCCCGAATGCGAGGCTGACGTCGTAGGTGGCCGCGCGGACGGGCAGCACGTTGGGGACGTTGAGATCCGATCCCATGCCGGCGGGGACGGCGGCCATGCTGCGGAGTGCGGCGTTCCAGAACGCGCGCGTGCGCTCGGGCACGTCCTCGCCGCCGGTGACGTCGACCGAGAGGCCGTAGTCATAGATCACGCCGTGGCGCAGGAAGGTGCCGAGCCGTTGGCCGATGTCGGGGAACGGCTGCGGCAGGGGAGCGAAGACGTTGCCGAGATCGCTGTGCTCGGCGAGATCGGAGTAGACGATGGCGCGGATGGTCTGGGTTGCGTCCGAGAAGCGGCCGCCGTCGGAAGCGAGCGCCCGGACGATCTCCTTCTGCGGCGGGTTGGCGACGTCGATCCGCTGCTCGTCGGCGGGGCGCCTGGCGGCGAGATAGATGCGGGTGAGCGCGCCGCCGAAGTCGCGGGCGAAGAAGCGCTGCTGCTCGGCGATCCGCGTCGCCGGGTTGGCCTGCAGCAGGTAGATGCCCTTGGCGGCGTTGGCGCGTGCCTCGTCGGACAGGCTCGGCCAGCAGCCGTGCCACATCTCGCTGCTGCGCCCGCTGGCGGGGGACAGCCGCACCACGGTGACGCTCTCGCCCGGCGTGAGCGTGGCACGCAGCTTGTCCATCAGGTGCGCCGCCCAGGCGGTGTCGCCGTCCACCATCATCATGTCGTCGACATAGACCACGGTCTGGCGGACGGTCGGCATCTTGCACCAGGCGGGGTCGAGCCCTTCGGAGCCGAACAGCTGGGCGTGGGCGGCGACCGGCAGACCCATTCCGAGCAGCAGGGCCGCGGACGCGAGCCATCTCATGCGAGCGACTCGATGTAGGCGATGTCGATCCGGTGCGGCGCCCCCCGGAGCGAGCGCGCGTCGAGGCTGGCGGGCATCTCGGCCGGATCGTCGGCGTCGATCGCGATCGCGGCGCCCGAGCGCGCGGCCTCCTCGGCGAGGGCCGCGCGATAGGCCGAGAGATTGCGCAGCACCGCCGACTGGACGGCGCGGACCACCGCGAGCTCGTGCGCCTGGACCTGGGCCAGCATCTCGGACTGCGGGCGGACGCGGGCACGCCTGGCCTCGGCGACCGTCCGGCGCTCGGCGAGCTCGCGCTCGGCGCGCGCCGCTGAGACCTCGCGATCCTGCCGGAAGGGGCGGTCGACACGCAGGAAACGGGCCTGCCAGCGCCCGAACTGGGCGGTGGCCGCCATGTGGGCCGGGTCCTCGTCGTGGCAGAAGAACGACAGGAAGCAGCCGACGAGCCAGGCGAGCAGGTTGGCGAGCAGGCTGATCAGCACGTCGCGCGACGGATCGAAGGCGATCGCCGCCTGGGCGCCGAGGATGTTCTGCGCCGGCTGGGCGGACGCCTGGTGCATGACGACCGAGAAGCGGGCGAAGCCGGCGAACAGCAGCACGAAGAGCAGCGCGATCGTGCCGATGCCGAGCAGGCGCCGCGAGGACGCCTGCTGGATGGCGTCGCGATGGCGGCCGAAGCGATGGCTCCACTGCTTGAAGACGATGCCGTGCGCATGGCTGGCGAAGGCCATCGCGATGGCGAGAATGGCGGTGGCGCCGATCGCCATCGCCGGAATGCCGAAGAACATCACCAGCGTGTCGTAGTTGATCAGCCATTCGGCGGCGCCGACCAGGACGAGCGCCAGCCAGTAGAGCGGGTTGTGGGCGCGCATGTTCGCGTCGCGATTGCCGTGCGCGAGGCGGCTCGCCTCGAACCGGGACCGGGCCTCGGCGTAGCGATCGCTGGTCTCGCGCCAGGAATGATCGCCCTCCGCCCGCCTGGTGATCACGTCGAGCTCGTCGCGGGCGCGGGCTTCGAGCGAGGCGGTCTCGGCCTCAAGCGCGCTCGCCGCCTCGAGGTCGGGCATGGAGGGCTCGATCGCGACATCGAAGGCGGCACGCGCGGCACGCCAGTCGGCCACGAACTGCCTGGCAGGCTGGATGACGGCGAGCCGCTCGCCGGCGGACAGGCCGCGCGCATCGAGACTGATCTGGCCGGAACGCGCCTCGTCGC
>CAXTUK010000047.1:0-7652 GCA_964247395.1 uncultured Acetobacteraceae bacterium | reverse complement strand
GACGGCGGCCGCGGCGAGCAGGGCCGGATCGGCGAGCAGGCTGCCGGCACGGCCGGGCGGGAAGGCCGCCACCTGCCCCAGCGCATCGATCAGCGGTTGCGACCTGGCGCTCCTGGCTCTGGCGGTGCTGGCTCCGGCGCTCACGACCTGAGTATGCCGTCAGGCGGTGGGCAAGCAAAGAGCCGGGGGCGTTCCTACTGCTCCGCGTAGTGTCCGGAGACGAGGTTCCTGCGGACGATGCCGGTGAGGTCGTCGAGGAACTTCTGCGGGTGGACGTAGAGCTGGTCGTAGTAGTGGCCGACGTTGGCCTTGGTGATCTGCGGCATGATGAACATCGCGACCGCCGGAACCGGCTTGCCCTGGATGTGGTCGACGGCGACCTGCACCGCCATGCCGAGTTCCAGCGGGCCGTCCTGGAGATTGGTCTCGTTCTCGTTGCCGTCGCGGACCGCGCGCATGCCGTCCTTGATGCCGTCGATGCCGGTGACGGGGATCTTGCCGGCGAGGTTCTTCTCGCGCATCGCCTGGATCGCGCCGATCGCCATGTCGTCGTTCTCGCCGACGACACCGGCGATCTGGCTGCCGTATCGCGACAGCCAGTCCTGCATGATGCTGTAGGCCTGGTTGCGGGTCCAGTTGCCCGTCTGCATCGCGAGCAGCTTCACGTCCGGGTTCCTGGCGAGCACTTCCTTGATCCCCTTGGTGCGGTCGATCTCGCCGGATTGCCCGAGCGGGCCCTGCAGGACGACGATGCCGCCCTTGTCGTGGATGGCGTCCACCAATGCCTGTGCCTCCTGCCGCCCAGCGGCGACGTCGTCTGGGCCGACATAGGAGATCGCGTCCCTCTGGGTCGCGGCACTCACGGTGAGGTTGACGATGACGACCGGGATGCCGGCGGCCTTGGCGGCGGCGACCTGCGGACCGAGGGTGGAGGAGTTGACCGCCGCGATGATGATCGCATCGACCTTCCGATTGATGAACTGCTGGATCTGCGAGATCTGGTTGTTGACGTCCATGTGGGCGGAGTTCCAGAGCACGGTCGCGTTGTTCGCCTTCGCCACCGCTTCGGCGCCGCCCTTGCCGAGCGAAATGAACGAGCTCATGTCGTAGACCGTGTAGCCGATCACCGGATGCGCCTTGTCGGCGAAGGCCGACGGCGCTCCGACGGAAATCGCGGTGCAGGCAGCGAGCGCCAGGCGGGCTTTCATGATGTCCTCCGTTGTTGTCAGTCGTCGTTGCGATGGGTGATGCTGTCGACGAAGACGGCACCGATGATGATCAGTCCCTTCACGATGAGCTGGTAGAAGGGCGAGACGTTGACGATGTTCAGACCGTTGTCGAGAACGCCGATGATGAGGAAGCCGAATACGGTTCCGATCAATGAGCCGCGCCCGCCGGCGAGACTGATGCCGCCGATGACGGCGGCCGCGATCGCGTTCAGTTCGTAGCCGGTGCCGCTGTTGGCGATGCCGGCGGTGGCGCGCGCGGCGAGCAGCACGCCCGCGATGCCGGCCAGCACGCCGGAGATGGCATAGACCGCGAAACGGGTGGTGCGCAGGCTGACGCCGGCGACGCGGGCTGCGTGCGCGTTGCCGCCGACGGCATAGACATGCATGCCGAAACGGGTTCTTGCCAGTATCAGCCACGAGATCGCGACGACGGCGATCATCACCGCGACCGGGATCGAAAGACCGTGGACGGAGCCGGAAAGGGCGAGGAACTGATCGGACAGCCCCGAGATCGGCTGACCGTCGCTGAAGACGAAGGCTAGTCCGGATGCGACCGTCATGTTGCCCAGGGTCGCGACGAACGGCGGTACCTTGGCGATCGCGACGAGGGCGCCGTTGAAGGCGCCGATCGCACCGCCCGCGAGCATGCCGAGCGCCACCGCTCCCGCGCAGGTGAGCGCACCGTCATCCTGGGCGAAGAGGGCGGCGGCGACTCCCGACAAGCCGACGACGCTGCCCACGCAGAGGTCGATGCCGCCGGTGAGGATGACGAAGGTGGCGCCGGTGGCGAGAAGCGCGTTGGCCGCCACCTGGATCAGCACGACGTTGAGATTGGAGACGGTGAGGAACGAACGATTGCTGGCGGCGAGAGCGACGATGAAGACCGCGAGGATGATGACGAGCGCATAGCGAAGGGCGAGCCGGCCGAGGCTGCGGCGATCCCGTCTGCGCCGGTCTGATCCCGCCGAAGCGGGGAGGTCAGCGGTCCGCATCGGATTTCCCCATCGCCAGCCGGAGGATCGTCTCCTGCTCGAGCTCGCCCGCGCCGAGCTCGCCCACGATCGCGCCGCCACGGATGACGAGAACGCGGTGCGACAGGTTGATCAGCTCCGGCATGTCCGACGAGGCGAGCAGGATGGCGACCCCCCGCAGGGCGAGGTCGTTGATCAGGCGATAGAGCTCGCTGCGCGCGCCGACATCGATCCCACGCGTCGGCTCGTCGAGGAGAAGAACGCTCGGTGCGTGGCCGACCAGCCAGCGGGCGAGTGCCACCTTCTGCTGGTTGCCGCCCGAAAGCTGGCCGACCTTCTGGCCGAGAGTGCCGTAGCGGACGCGCGTCCGCTCGAGCACGTCCGTCGAGCGGTCGCGTCGCCTGGCGTTGTCGATCAGGCCGACAGCGCCGGTGAACTGGCGCAGGTGCGGCAAGGTGATGTTGTCCAGGATCGACATCGTGGTCAGCACGCCGGCGAGCTTGCGATCCTCCGGCACCATCGCGATGCCGCGCCGGATCGATCGTTCCATGTCGCCGAGAGCCAGTCTCTCGCCATTCAGGGTGAGGGCGCCGGTCGCCGGGCGCAAACCGAAGATCGCCTCGAGCATCTCGCTTCGCCCGGCGCCGACGAGACCGCCGAGGCCGAGGATCTCGCCGCGTCGCAACGTGAACGTAACCGACGCATCGAAGCCGGCCACGCGCAGATCGCGCACGTCGAGCACCGTGTCGTGGGAGTCGCCGGTGATCGTCCGATCGGGGAACAGTTCGGTGATCTCGCGGCCGACCATGTCGGCGATGATCTGCCGTTCGGTCAGCTCCCGGGTCGGCGCCTGGCGGATGATCGCTCCGTCGCGCATGATCGCGACCGTGTCGGAGATGCGCTCGATCTCCTCCATGCGGTGGCTGGTGTAGAGGATGCAGACGCCGCGCTGCCGCAGCAGGCCGATGACACGGAAGAGCTGTTCGGTTTCGCGCGACGAAAGCGACGAGGAGGGCTCGTCCATCAGCACGATCCGGGCCTCGCGCGAGGTCGCCTTGATGATCTCGATCATCTGCGTCGCGGCGACCCCGAGCCGCTTCATCGGCAATGTCGGATTTACGTCGAGCCCTGCCTCGGCAAGCATGGACGACGCCCGGTCGATCATCTCGCGGCGCTTGAGGAGACCGAACAGTCCGGTGCGCTCGCGGCCGATCAGCAGGTTCTGCCAGACCTGCAGGTCGGGGATCGGTGCGAGCTCCTGGGGAATGATCGAGACGCCGAGCGCCTGCGCGGCCATCGGGTCGAAGCGCGTCACGCGGCTGCCGAACAGCGACAGCGCGCCGCCGTCCGGCGAGAGCTGCCCCGCGATCAGCTTGAACAGCGTCGACTTGCCGGCGCCGTTCTCGCCCGCGAGCACGTTGACCGTGCCCGGCTCGAAGCGGGCCGAGATGTCGCGCAGGACCGGGACGCCCTCGAAGCTCTTCGAGAGGCCGACGCAGTCGACCGCGGCGTTCACCGGTCGATCTCAGTTGTCGACGGCAGGACGAGCGTTTCGACGGCTTGCGCCCAACCGTCCTGCTGGTTACCGGCGACGATCGCGTCCGCGTGGCGGCTGACGTGCTCGGGCGCATTGCCCATGGCGATCGCCAGGCCGGCGACGTCGAGCATCGGGATGTCGTTGCTCATGTCGCCGATGCAGGCCATCTCGGCCGGATCGATGCCGAGGGACTGGGCTATGAACAGCGCGGCGGCGCCCTTGTTGGCGTGACGGTTGGTGACGTCGACATGGAACATCTGCGAGCGGTGCACGGCGGCCTCGTCGCCGAAGATCGAGCTCAGCGAGCCCTCGATCGCAGCCACGGTCGCGAAGTCATCGCTGCAGCCCATCAGCTTGTGGGTGCGCGCCAGGAACGGCCCGAAATCGTCGACCCGCTCGTAGCCGACGCCGAGCGAGCGGCGCTCGTGATCGATATACGGCACGGTCTCGTTCTTCAGCAGCCAGCGTCCATCGGCGAACAGCCAGAGGTCGAGCCCGGCGGCTTCGAGCCGCTCGACGATTTCGCGGCAGACGGCGTGCGGGATTACGAGTTCCTGCAGGACCCGGTCGTCGGCGTCGAGGATGACGGCGCCGTTGAAGCCGGCGCGCGGGGTGTCGAGCGCGAGCGGGCCGATCAGCATGTCGAGCCCGATCGTCGCCCGGCTGCTGACGACGGCGAGTGCGATGCCGGCCTCGCGCAGACGGCGGACGGACGCGAGCACGGCGGGGGACAGGCTCTTGTCGTCGCGGACGAGCGTGCCGTCGACATCGCTGACCAGGAGCCGGATCGGCCGGCGCAGGGTCATGCCCGCAAGGCTCGAAGCGGGATCGTGTCCATCGCGCGCACGGTCTGGTCCCAGTCGACGATGCCGGCGTCCGAACCCAGGCCGCCCGCGACGAGGGCGCCGCAGGTGCCGCCGAGACGGGCCGCGCGTTCGAGATCCCAGCCGCGATGCAGTCCCGCGATCAGGCCGGCGGTGAACGCATCGCCGCAGCCCGTGGTGTCGACGACGTCGATCTCGTGCGCCGGCAGCCGGACGAAGGTGTCGTCGCTGACCACGACGCAGCCCTCGCCGCCCATCGTCAGGATGCAGGTCCTGACGCCGAGATCGAGGAAGAATCGCGCCGCGTCGCGAGGGTCGGTGCGGCCGCAGAGCGCCGTCGCCTCCTCGATCGAGGGGACGAAGTAGTCGATGTGGGGCATCGCCGGACGGAGATGCTCCATCAACTCGGCGGTGGCGAAGATCAGGTCGAAGGTGGTGGTGCGGCCGAGCGCCTTGGCGGCGGCGAGAAGGGCGGCCGTCGGCTCGCCGTCCATGCGGCCGAGCAGTCCGTTGCCGCCCATGTGCACGAAGCGCGCATCGAGCACCTCCGGATACTCGTCCTCCGTCACCAGCAGCGCGTCGGAGGCGCCGCGCACGTGCAGGCAGGGACGCTCGCCGTTCGGCCGAACGTTGAGGATGGAGGCCGCGGTGTGCACGCCCTCGTGGCGCTGCATGCGGCCGGTGCCGATGCCGAAACCTGCGAGGGTGTCGAGCACGAAGCGGCCCTTCTCGTCGTCGCCGACCGCGCCGACCGCGAGCGCGTCGAGACCGAGCTTGGCGCAGTCGACGACGGTGCCGCCGGCGGTCCCGGCGACGGTCAGCCGGATCTGGTCGATGAAGATGGCGTTGCCGCCTTCCGGGATCGCGGTGACCGGACGGCCGAGCACGTCGATGCAGTAGAGACCCACGACGGAGACGTCGTGCCTGGGCGCGGCAGGAGCGGAGACGTCGTGCCTGGGCGTGGCAGGATTGATCTGCGACATGACGGCTACCCGATCGCTTGCGGTTGTTCTTCGAGACGCCCGCCGTCGCGGAAGAAGGTGACGTGCTCCAGCGGGCATCGGATCGACACGGTGCCGGCGATCCGCGGTCCGAGTTCGACGGGCGCCCTCACCCGGAGCCGGGTATCGCCGATTCCGACCAGCAGGAGATACTGGCCGCCGATGGTGATCGATCGTCGCAGCACCTTGGCCTCGACGCCTGCATCACCGGGAAGAGCGACCTCGACCCGCTCCGGTCGGATGCCGGCGCGCAACCGGCCGATGTCGCCGGGTGGCCGTCTGACCGGCCGGGCGAGGCCGTCGAAACGGAGCACGCCGTCATGTTCGCCGGACGGCGCCAGAAAGTTCATTCCGGGATTGCCGAGGAACCAGCCGGCGAACTCGCTCCGCGGATGCTCGTAGAGGGAGCGCGGGTCGTTCATCTGGGTGATGTTGCCTGACTGCATCAGCGCGATCTGGTCGGCGAGCGTCATCGCCTCGGTCTGGTCGTGCGTCACGTAGATGATCGTCTGGCGCAGACGGGCGCGAAACGCATTGAACGCCCGGATGAGCTGCAGCTTGGCGTGCACGTCGACATTCGTCGTCGGCTCGTCGAACAGGATCACGTCGCACCGACGGACGATCGCGCGACCGACCGCGACGCGCTGCCGTGTGCCGGCATCGAGTCGATCGACCGCGCGCCCTCGTTCGTTCTCGAGGCCGAGCACCGCGATGACCTCGTCGAGCCGCTGTTGCCGCTCCCTGGACGAGACCGCGTGATCGCGGTGCATGGCGAGCGCGATGTTCTCCTCGACCGACAAGGTCCGGTAGGTGACCGGATACTGGAAGACCATGGCGACGTTGCGCCGGCTCGCGCCGAGCGCGGTCACGTCGCGTTCGCCGAAGAAGATCCGCCCCTCGCTGGGGGTCTCGAGTCCGGCGATCATCCGCATCAGCGTCGTCTTGCCGCAGCCCGACGGCCCGAGCAGACAGGTGACCCGGCCTTCGGGGAACGTGATCGAGATGTCGTCGACGGCGGTCATGTCGCCGAAGCGCCGCGAAATCGAATCAAGCCGGATGTCAGCCATCGACAGCCATCCCGCGACCGAGCCGGTTGCCGCTTCGTCCCTCGAAGACCACCAGCGACTCTGGCCGGATCCGGAACCGGAGATCGGCACCGGCGGCGAGGCGCGCGACGGCATCCGACGGCGGCGTGCTCACCAGCCGGGTCCCGGCGACGTCGACATGCACGACGCACTCGGCGCCGAGATGCTCGATCAGCACGACCTGGCCGACACGCTCGATGATTCCGATCGGCGCCGCGTCGGGTCCGGCGAGCACGACATGTTCCGGCCTGACGACGACGTCGACCGGCCCGTCCTCGGCCGCATCGCTGTCGAGGGCGAAGCCGGCGAACGCGGTGGTGCAGCGGGCATTCTCCAGGTTCCCGGCGATGACGTTGCAGCGCGGGAAACCGACCAGCTCCGCACTGCGGACGTGCGACGGGCTGAGATAGACCCGCTCGGCCGGACCGGTCTCGATCAGGCGACCACCTTCGAGGATCGCGAGCTCGTCGCCCATCGTGAGCGCCTCCAGCGAGTCGGAGGTCGCATAGACGAACGTCGCGCGGAGCGACTCGCGCATGTCCTTGAGCTCGTCCATCAGGCTCTCGCGAAGCTTGAAGTCGAGCCCGACCAGCGGATCGTCGAGGGCGAAGACGCGGGCGTCCTGCAACGTTCCCCGCGCGATCGCGGCCCGCTGCTTCTCGCCGCCGCTGAGCTGGTCGGGGCGATGCGCGAGCAGGTGGCCGATGCGCAGCACGTCGGAGATCCTGCCGACGCGTTCGGCGATCTCGCCGCCCGGGACCCGGCGCTGGCGGAGCGGGTAGGCGATGTTCTCACGCACGCTCATGTGCGGGAACAGCGCGAAGGATTGCGGCACGTAGCCGACCCGTCGCCTGGCGGGGGGCCACGCGGTGACGTCCTCCCCGTCGATCAAGATGCGGCCCCGGTCAGGCCTCTCGAGCCCGACGAGCAGACGCAGCAGCGTCGACTTGCCGCTGCGAGGCGGCCCGCAGAGGACCGCGACGCGGTCGCCGGCGATGGTCAGAT
>CAXTUK010000046.1:0-12244 GCA_964247395.1 uncultured Acetobacteraceae bacterium | reverse complement strand
AGCGGCAAGGGCGTCTGGCGCGCCTCCCAGCAGGAGATCGAGACATGAACGATTCCCTCGCGCTTGACCCTTCGGCCGACCAGCGATCGATCTTGGCCTCGCTGATCAAGCCGACGCTCGCAGCCTCGTTGCCGAACCGACGCAAGTCCGCTTCGCTGTCGGAGCGCCGGGAGGACGAGCCGGCAAGCCCTCCGTCGCCGGCGGCGCTGATCATCGGCCGGCTGCGCGCCGGAGCGCCGGCCTTGATCGACCGTGCCAGCATCGCGACCCAGGCGCGTTTCACGGGTCTGGTTTCCAAGCGGCTTGTCTGCTGCGTCGGCAGCGCACTGGTCGCGTTTCAAGGCGAAGTCGGCGAGCTTGCCGCCTCTCTTGATCCCGGCCAGCGCCTCGCGCTGCAGGATCTCGCACTCACCGTGCGGCCAAGTATGGACGATCTCGTCGGCGAAGCGGCCGCGGCGATCACGCCGAGCGAGCTCGTGGCGATCCTTGCCGACGCGTGTGAGGCGCATGCGCCGGACGGCATCGATTCGCTTCGCTGCCGCGATTTCGTCTACGCCGCGGCCAATCCATTGGCGCGTGAGGCCATGCTCGACCTCGCGCGTTTCGGAGCGACGCATGCATCGGACCGGGTCCTTGACGATCTGGTAGCCGCGCACATGATCGAGGCGTTCGCTGCCTCGCCCAGCCTCTCGCCGACCACGATCGAGAAGCTCCGAGAGCGCGCGGGCAAGGGCCGGAGCAGCGAAGGCGACGGAGCGGCCGGTGCGCGCGGCCGCATTGACGGATCGCTCTCCGCCGTGAACATGCTGGTCAAGGCTGTCGCCGAGGGATCATCGTCCGCATCGGCCCTGCTCGCATCAGCTGCCCGTGTTCCGCGCGAGATCGTCGATGCGGCTATCTGCCTTCGCACGGCCAAGGGACTCGTGAGCCTCGCGTGGCGGGCGGGGTTCGATCCCGAGTTGTCCGTCACGATCCAGCGCACTCTCGGCCGGCTGCCACCGGAACAGATCCTGCGCCCGATCGAGCCGGGCGTCTATCCGCTGACGGAAGCGGAAATGCTGTGGCAGTGTCGGTTCCTGGCTCGCACCCAACACGCCTTCACGGCTGGTTGAGAAGCGCGATCAGGCCGGTCCAACCGGTCTGATGCGACGCACCCAGCCCACGACCGGCATCGCCGTGGAAATACTCGTAGAAGAGGTGATGGTCCCGGAAATGCGGGTCCGTTTGCGGCAGAAGCGCGTCGCCATGCACCGGCCGCCTTCCATTCGCATCGCGCCTGAACAAATCGGCAAGACGCCCGGCGATCTCGGCCGCGATGTCCAGGAGCGATCCGCTGCGGCCTGGCGCGTATGGCAGGTCGACCTGGAAATCCGCCCCGTAGTATCGGCCAAAGCGACGGAGGCTCTCGATTAGCAGGAAATTGACTGGCATCCAGATTGGCCCACGCCAGTTCGAATTGCCGCCGAACAATCCGGTCGTGCTCTCCGCCGGCTCGTAGGCGAACGTGAAGCTCTGTCCGTCCCACCGGAACTCGAACGGATGAGCCTGATGGACCTTGGAGACCGCGCGCACGCCGAAATCGGACAGGAACTCGGCCGGGTCCAGCATCCGGGCCAATAGCTTCTTCAGGCGATGCCCGCGCAAGAGCGAGAGCAGGATGGTCTCGCCCTTGCCCGGCTCGTTCCAGCGTGACACCAGTCGCGCGAGATCCGGTCGATGAAGCAGCAGCCAGTCCATGCGCTTGCGGAAGGACGGCAGCCTGGCCACGTCCTCGGCAGTGAGCACGGCCACCGCAAAGATGGGGATCAGGCCGACGATCGTCCGAGTCCGTATCGGGATTTCGCGGCCGTCGGCGGTATTCAGGACATCGTAAAAGAACTCATCTTCCTCGTCCCAGAGACCACCGGCGTCGGCGTCGGCCTTGGCGATGAGCAAGAAATGCTCGAAGAACTTGGTCGCCATGTCCTCGTAGGTGTGATCGAGCAAGGCAAGCTCGGCCGCCATGCGCATCAGATCGAGCGCATACATCGCCATCCAGGCGGTTCCGTCGGATTGCGACAACGTGCCGCCGTTCGGCAAGGAGGCGGAACGGTCGAACAGGCCGATATTGTCGAGGCCGAGGAAGCCGCCCTGGAAGATATTGCGGCCTCGCGCGTCCTTCCGGTTGACCCACCATGTGAAGTTCATCGCGAGCTTGCGGAAGACCCGTTTGAGAAAATCGTGATCAGGCTTGCCGGTGATGTCGCGATCCGCCTCAAAGACGCGCCAAGCCGACCATGCGTGAAGCGGCGGGTTGGCGTCCGAGAACGACCACTCGTAGGCCGGCAGAGCGGCGTTCGGATGCATGTACCATTCGTGCAGCAGCTTGAGCAGCTGCCCCTTCGCGAATTCGGGATCGATAGCGGCGAACACCAGGCTTTGCAGGGCCAAGTCCCAGGATGCGAACCAGGGATACTCCCAGGCGTCAGGCATGCTGAGGACGTCGGCCGCCCGGAAATGCTGCCAGTCGGCATTCCGGCCCGCCTGCCGCGACGACGGTGGCGCCGGGCCGGTGACGTCACCCCTCAGCCATTCGCGCACGTCATAATAGTAGAACTGCTTGGACCACAACATACCGGCGAAGGCTTGGCGCTGGATGGCGCGCGCGTCCGCGTCGGGCATGCCGGCCTGGATGGCGTCGTAGAACACGTCGGCCTCGAGCCGGCGGCGCTCCAGGACGGCGTCGAAATCGCCAAAGGAGTCGGAGATGGCGCCGGTCTCGCTGAGGCGCACACGCACGATCTTGATCTCTCCAGGCTCCAGCGATAGCTCGTGCAGACCGCCGCATTTGGTTCCCTTTCTGGCCGGGTTGACCGCGTCGCGCGCGCGCTCGACGACGCGCTCGTGGAACGCATCCTTCCAGAACCCGTGAGGACCTTCTCCGTAGAGACGCTTGCGATTGGTTTCGTTCTCACAAAACATCAGCTCGCCCGCGGTCTCGAAAGCAAGCGACATCGGTTTGCAGCACGGATGGAGCGCTCGCGCCGTCAGTCCATCGGCGGCATCGATCGTCGGTTTGATCTGATCGGGGTACCATGACCAGCTGTTGCGCGCCCAGAGCTGGGGAATGACGACGATCGGGGCGCGTTCCGGGCCCCGATTGGTGATCGTGACCTGCAGCAGGATGTCGTCGGTGTCCGACTTCGCATAGGTGATCTCGATATCGAAATAGCGTTGCTCGTCGAGGATGCTGGTGTCGAGAAGTTCGAACTCGGGAGCGTCGCGACCGCGCCTCGCGTTCTCGGCGACGAGCTGCTCGTATGGGAACGCGGCCTGCGGATACTTGTAGAGCATGCGCATGTAGGAATGGGTCGGCACGCCATCGAGGAAGTAGTAGAGCTCCTTGACATCTTCGCCGTGATTGCCTTCGCCGTTGGTGAGCCCGAACAGGCGCTCCTTCAGGATCGGATCGACGCCGTTCCACATTGCGACCGACACGCACCAGTGCAGTCGCTCGTCGCCGAAGCCGCCGATGCCGTCCTCGCCCCAACGATAGGCGCGGCTGCGGGCATGGTCATGAGGGAAACTGTCCCAGGCGTCGCCGCCGGCGCTGTAGTCCTCCCGGACCGTCCCCCATTGCCGGTCCGACAGGTAGGGGCCCCAGCGGCGCCAGGCCGGGTCGGCCAGGCGACGGCCCTCCTCGGTGTCGAGGAAGGCGGCTCGCTGCTTGTCGGTCATTCATCCACCCGCCAAAACCCGTCACAGATCAAGGAGATTGACATGACGACCGGCGCGATCACGACCCTCTCGACGCGTATCGCCTACGAAAACCCCTGGACCCGTGTCCGCGAGGACATCATCCGGCGGCCCGACGGATCGGAAGGGATATACGGCGTCGTCGAACGGGGCGACTTCGTCGTCGTGTTGCCGTTGCACGCGGACGGTGACGTCACTTTGGTCGAGCAATATCGATACCCGGTGCGCCGCCGGATGATCGAGCTGCCGATGGGCATGTGGGAGCACAAGCCCGGCGTGGCGCCGGAAGACGTGGCGCGCGGGGAGCTCGCCGAGGAGACCGGGCTGACCGCGAAGACGATCGCTTACGCCGGCGAGATGCTCCAGGGCGCCGGCTACTCGAACCAGCGCGGGCACGTGTTTCTCGCGACCGGCTTGCAGACAGGGGCTCCCCGTCGAGAGCTCAGCGAGCAGGACATGGCGAGCAGGCAGGTTCCGGTCACGCAGTTCGAAACCATGATCCGCGACGGCGAGATCGTGGACGCGATGACCATCGCGGCATTCGGGATGCTGCGTGCGAAGGGGTGGATCTAGACGTCATGTTCCCGGGCTGAGGCCTGGTGGCTCGCCCTTCGCGCGGTCAAGCAACGAGGGTTGCTCGCTCATCAGCGTTGGCTCGCAGGCCAGAAGTTTGAGCATACGGCACAACAGATCGTCTTCCACGAAGGGTCGATGCGATCATAGATGCGGCTCAGCGCCTGCGCCGCTCGGACGAGCAATTAGCCGCTGTCGTACCGACCTGGCCGGGGGCGGCACCACGGAGGGGAACTCCCGTCGCTAGTTATGTGGCCGGACCATTGCCCGACGCCCGTCCTCTAGACCGAGGAAAGCCTCGAGACGAAAGCACGGAAGGCGGTAGCCAACCCGCGGATAAGAGCTTGATCAACCGTCGTCTCTGCGTGCCGCCCCCGGCCCTGTGCAGATCAGTCGAACCCAACTGCGCGCAGCTCTCCGCGCAGCTCGAACCATCATGACCTCAGTCTTGACCGGGAACATAAGAGACCAGCCTCGCATTACCGGCGGCCGTGGGCCTTGCCGATCGGCATCGGCACCCAGCGCGTCCCGTCCTGGTCCTGCACCAGGATCAGCAGGTCGGGGCGCCCGTCGTTCTGCGCCCTGGTGATCAGGTCCTGCACCTGGCCGGGGCTGGTGACGTTATCCTGTTGCACCTCGAGCAGGATGTTGCCGGGCTTGATGCCGTGGTCCGACGCGGGGCCGTTGCTCGCCACGGAGACGACCACCAGACCCTTCTGACCGTCCGGGATCTGGTATTTCTGCCGCAACGCGTCGTCGACCGGCGCGAGCGAAAGGCCCAGACCGGCGATCGCTTCGCCGGCGTCGGGCTTGGGCTTGGGGGGCGCCGGCTTGGCGGGTACGGGCTTGGCGGCCAGGTCGTCGGGCAGCTCGGCCACCACCAGCATCACCGTCTGCTTCTTGCCATCCCGCCAGACCACGACGGGGACACGCTGATCGATCGCAGTTTCCGCGACCACGCGCGGGAGCGTGCGCATCTCGTGCACCGGCTCGCCATTGAACGACAGGATGACGTCGCCGTTGCGGAGCTTCGCGTCGGCCGCGGGACCCTTCTGATCGACGCCTGCGACCAGCGCGCCATCGGCCGGCTTGAGGTTGAGGCTGGCGGCGATGTCGGGCGTCACCGCCTGGACCCGCACGCCGATCCAGCCCCGGCGCGTGTGCCCATACTGGTGGAGCTGGTCGACGACCAGCCTGGCCTCGTTGGCCGGGATCGAGAAACCGATGCCGATCGAGCCGCCCGATGGTGAGTAGATCGCGGTGTTGATACCGACGACACGACCATGCATGTCGAACAGTGGACCGCCGGAGTTGCCGCGATTGATCGGCGCGTCGGTCTGGATGAAATCGTCGTAGGGCCCTTGCTGGATGTCGCGGCCGCGCGCCGAGACGATGCCGGCGGTCACGGTGCCCCCGAGACCGAACGGATTGCCGATCGCGAGCACCCAGTCGCCGACGCGCGACGCGTCGCTGTCGCCGAACGACACCGCTGGCAGCGGCTTGTCGGGATGCACACGGAGCAGGGCGAGATCGGTGCGGTCGTCGTGCCCGATCAGGGTCGCTTTCAACACCGTGTTGTCCTGCAGCGTCACGGTGATCTCGTCGGCGCCGGCGATGACATGGTTGTTGGTCACGATCAGGCCGGAAGAATCGACGATGAAGCCGGAGCCGAGGCTCTGCATCTTGCGCGGCGCATTGTCGCCTTCGTCGCCCTGCCCTTCGCCGTGCTGCCCGTGCTGGCGGTTCATGAAATCGTGGAAGAACTTCTCGAACGGCGATCCGGGAGGGAACGGTGAATTCTCCGGTGCGCCCTCGTCGTCGCTGTCGGGCGCGTCGCCCTTCACCGTCTCCGAGGACGAGATGTTGACCACCGCCGGCAGCAGCGACGCGGCCAGGTCGGCGAAGCTGTCGGGCGCGCCGCGCGCCGCGAGCGGCGGCGCGGCTGCCAAGCACGCAAGCGCGAGGATGATGGCGCGCGTCCCAGCGAGGCAGGTCATCGGGCGAGACAGGTCATCGGGCGAAGCGGGTCATGGATGGTCCTTCGGTTCCGGCAGGTGCGCGGCAGGCGGTTTGATTGCGGTTTCGCATCTGACATCAGGCGCCGACCGTAAGGACGGGTGACGCCTCGGTTAGGGCGGTGTTCGGTCACACGGGAGATGATGATGAAGAGAGCAGTTGCCATGGCGGCGGGAGCATTGATGCTGTCGAGCGTCGGAGCGCTGGGAGTGAGCGCCAGGACGATGGGCGTCAAGATGGTCGGCGGCGCGCCCATGTACCCCAATCAGACGATCGTGCAGAACGCTTCGAAGGCACGCAACCTCACCACGCTGGTCGCCGCCGTCAAGGCCGCAGGCCTGGTCGACACTCTCAGCGGCCCTGGGCCGTTCACGGTGTTCGCTCCGACCGACGCGGCGTTCAAGCTTCTTCCGCCGGGCACCGTCGACACGCTGGTCAAGCCCGAGAACAAGGCCCATCTGACGTCGATCCTGACTTACCACGTGGTGTCCGGCAAACTCGACGCGCGCGACCTGATGGAGGACATCAGGGATGGCGGCGGCAAGGCGACGCTCAAGACGGTGCAGGGCGAGCCCCTCACCATCAGCAGCAAAAGCGGCCACGTGTATCTGACCGACGCGAAGGGCGGCATGGCCGAAGTGACGACCGCCAATGTCGAGCAGTCGAACGGCGTGGTGCACGTGGTCAACCACGTCCTGATGCCGTGACCGGAACGCCGGACCCTCGAAAGGATCCGGCGTAACCTTCCCTGGCTGCGGTGCGTAAGGCCTGTCATGAAGATTGCCCCCGGGGAGATCGAGGATGACGAGCAGACGAACCTGGCTGGCCGCTTCGGCCGCGCTGATCCTCGCGCCGATCGGTCGCCGGGCCGGTGCGGTGGAACGGTTCGCCGTCGCGCACACCGACGCCGAGTGGCGCCGGATGCTGTCGCCTGCGCAGTATCGGATCCTGCGCCAGGCCGGTACGGAGTTTCCGTATTCGAGCCCGTTGAACAAAGAGCACCGCGACGGGGTTTTCGCGTGCGCGGGTTGCGACCTGCCGCTCTACGCATCACGCACCAAGTTCGACAGCGGCACCGGCTGGCCGAGCTTCTACGAACCGCTCCCGGGAGCCATCGAGACGACATCAGACAACTCGCTGCTGATGAGCCGCACCGAGGTGCATTGCGGCCGTTGCGGCGGCCATCTCGGGCACGTGTTCGCCGACGGGCCGCCGCCGACCGGCCAGCGCTATTGCATGAATGGCGACGCGCTCGTCTTCCGCCCGACCTGACGCTCGAGAATGGGATCATCCGATGCGACGTTCCACCCTGCTTCGTACGGCGTGCGTCGCCGTGATGATCGGCGCCGCCGCCGCGCTGCCGATCTGGCACATACGGGCCGAGACGCCTGTCCGGGTGCCCGCGCCCGTCGACACCGGCGCGACCGCTGGCCAGGCGCGCACCATCGTTGTCTCCGGCGGCTGCTTCTGGGGCGTGCAGGGCGTGTTCGAGCACGTGCGCGGCGTCATCAAGGCGGTCGCCGGCTATGCGGGCGGCCCGGCGAGCGAAGCCACCTACGAACAGGTGAGCACCGGCACCACCGGCCACGCCGAATCGGTGCGGATCACCTATGATCCTTCCGTGCTGTCGACGGGCACGCTGCTGCAGATCTTCTTCTCGGTGGCTCTCGATCCGACGCAGCGCGACGCCCAGGGGCCGGACGAAGGCACGCAATACCGATCGGAAATCTGGACGGCGGACGCGGGAGATGCGGCCCTCGCGAAGCGCTACATCGCCGACCTCGACCGCTCGCACGTGTTCGCGGGTCGGATCGCGACCCGCGTCGCCCCGCTGCCCGGCTTCACTCCGGCGGAGGACTACCACCAGGACTTCCTGGCGCGCCCTCCTGACCACCCCTACGTCGCGTCCAACGACATCCCGAAGGTCGAGGCCCTGAAGCGGCTGTTCCCCGAGAGCTACGCGCCGGCCCCGGTATTGGCGTTGCCGGGCCGCACCTCTTCCTGAGAACCGGGCCACATGCGCTGGAGCTCCGGTCTGCGATCCAGCCATTGATGCTTAAGCGCGCCGGCGACATGCAGGGCGACGAGGGCGTAGAGCGCGTAGGCCATGTTGGCGTGGACGGCGAAGAACAGGTCATGCACCCTGTCGCGCGTCGCGGGCGGCAGGCGCATTAATGGCGCGATGCACGGGAACGCAACCAGGCCGAACAGCCGGAGCGGGTGCGAAGCCGCTCCGCGCCAGGCGGAATCGTGGATGTAGCCGGATAGCGGCATGGCGAAGATCAGCGCGTAGAGCGTCAGGTGGGCGGCGTGGGCCGCGCGCCGTTGGACGCGCGGCAAGGCGGGGTCGAACGCAGGCGGCGCGTGCGACAGGCGCCAAAGCAGACGCATGATCGCCAATCCCAGCACGGTCAGACCGATCGACTTGTGGGTGTCGATCATCGCCCGGGTGTCGCTGCCGGGGAGCGTGCCGAGCGTCCAGATGATGATCAGGTTCGCCGCGATGAGCGCCGCCACGATCCAGTGCAGAACGATGGCCGTAGTCGTGTAGCGACGCGTCGGTCCGACATCCTGCATCGCGCAAGAGTTGCCGAAGCGCCGGCGGGGGGCAAGTCTCGGGTCATGCCATACGACGTTCCTGTCGCAAGCCTCGAGCTGGCGCGCGCTCTGGCGACCCCCTCGCCCGCAAGAGGCAAGGAGAAGCTGCGCCCGTTGCTGATCCACGGCGCGATCACCGCGCTGTGGGTCGTGCTCTGCCTGCGCGCCTTCCTGCCGAATGGCCTGCTGGTCTGGGCGGTGGGGCTGGTCTACGTCGCCTACGACGCGATGCTGATGGGCTTCGTCTGGTGGAACATCCGCGACATCGCTCGCACGCCGCCGCTCTCTCCCCGGACGCCCCTGCCGCCCGTCGCGGTGGTCATCGCCGCCTTCAACGAGGCGCCGGTGCTGGAGCGTTCGATCGCGGCCCTTGCCGCCCAATCGATGCCGCCGGCGATGATCGTGGTGGCCGACGACGGCTCGACCGACGCGACGGCGGACGTCCTGCGCAGCTGCTACGGTCTCGAGGCGCCCGTGCTCGGATCGGTCAGCGAGCCGGCCTCGAGCCTGCCGGCGCTTTGCTGGCTGAGGCTGCCGCACGGCGGCAAGGCGCGTGCACTGAACGCGGCGATCACGATCGCCGAAGCGCCGCTGGTGCTGACGGTCGATGCCGACACCCATCTGGCGCCTGACGCGATCGAGGCAATGGCGCGTGCGTTCGCGATCGAACCAGGGCTCGTCGCCGCGACCGGCGTGCTGATCCCGGCCTGCGGTCCGACCCGCGCGAACCGGGTGTTCGAGTTTTTCCAGCGTTACGAATACGTGCGCAACTTCCTGTCGCGCCGAGCCTGGATGCAGGAGGACTGCCTGCTGCTGATCTCCGGCGCCTTCGCCGGGTTCCGGCGCGAGGCGGTGATCGAGGTGGGCGGTTTCGACCCGCATTGCCTGGTGGAGGATTACGAGCTCATCCACCGCCTGCGCCGGCACGGCGTGCTGACCGGGCGCGACTGGCGGACGCGAGTTCTGGGCGAGGCGAGTGCGACCACGTCGGCGCCCGGCCGGCTCGGCGACTTCCTGCGCCAGCGGCGGCGCTGGTTCGGAGGCTTCCTGCAGACCCAGTATCGCTACCGCGACATGATCGGCAATCCGCGCTTCGGCCGCCTCGGCCTGCTGATGCTGCCGGTCAAGGCGGTCGACACCATGCAGCCGATCTACGGCCTGACCGCGCTCGCGGTCCTGGCCGCGACCCTGCTGGCCGGCCATGTCCAGCTTTCGTTGGGCATTCTCGCCGTCATTCTCGGCAAGATCGGGCTCGACGCCGCGTTTCTCCTGCGCGGCCTGCGACTGTATCGCGGCTGGGTCGGCACGGCGCCCCCAGGCGGAACCGCATTCGCGATCGCGGCCCTGCTCGCCGAGCCGTTCACTTTCCAGGTGCTCCGCCATCTGGGCGCGGCCTGGGGTTGGAGCGCGTTCCTCGGGCGGAGCGGCCGCTGGGGATCGAGCCGACGCTGAACCTGAATTTGGCAAAATGCCACTCCGACACCATCTTCGGACGACCAGCACATGGCAGTCGGCGGAGGCGCGGAGTATGGAGCGGCACAGGTTTGCAACGGGCGACGTCGTGATCTACAAGACGGACAACAAGTTCGTCGATGCGCCCCGAGGGGACTACAAGATCACCCGTCTCCTCCCGCTCGCCGGCAGCGGCATACAGTATCGAATCAAGCACGTCTTCGACGGCCATGAACGAGTCGTCAACGAGACCGATCTGTCGGTCTCCTAGACATGGCGACGATGGCTCAACGAAAGGTCGAGACCGCGGCGATGGCGCGCGACGCGGCTGCGGCAACGGCCAAGCTGCGCCACCAGCCGGGCTCCGAGAGCTTCGGACTGAATGACCTCGTGGCCTATCCGGCGCACGGCGTCGGCCGGGTCGAGAAGATCGGCGTCGAGAACGTCGCCGGTCATGACCTTGAGCTGATCCATGTCGCCTTCGCCGACAACGCGATGACGTTGCGCATTCCGGTTGCCTCCGCCCACAAGTCCGGCCTGCGCAAGCTGGTGTCGCCCGAGCAGATGACGAACCTGCTGAAGACCCTGTCGGGTCGCCCGCGGGTAAGCCGCGCCGTCTGGTCGCGGCGACTGCAGGACTACCAGCTCCGGATCAACTCCGGCGACTTCAAGACGCTGGTCGAGGTCGTCCGCGACCTGCAGCAGAGCAAGGAAGGCTCGGAAAGCAGCTTCAGCCAGCGCACGCTCTACGAGGCCGGCATCGAGCGTCTGTCGGCGGAGGTCGCCGCGGTCAGGCAATGCGATCGCGCGGAGGCCCGCCAACTGCTGGAAGGCATGCTGTCGGGTTGATGCCGGGCGGTGGCGGTCAGCGAGGGACGGTTCCCAGCGCTTCGGCAGGTCAGGCCAGCGCCCGCCGACCGATGTCGCGTCGGAAAAGCGCGCCTGGCCAGTCGATCCGGGCGATGCCGGCGTAGGCGGCGTCGAGCGCGAGCGAAAGATCCGGGGCCGTCGCCTGGACCGTCAGCGCGCGGCCGCCCGCGGCGGTGAGCACGCCTGCCCGGTCGGCGGTCGCCCCGTGAAAGACGCGAACTAGCGGCAATGACTCCGCGGCTTCGATGCCGCCGATCCTGTCACCCGCACGCGGCGCCTCGGGATAGCCGGGTGCCGCGAGGACGATCGCGGCCGAGGCTTCGTCGGCGAGCTGCCACGGCGCCTCCCGCAAGCGGCCGGTCGCGCAGGCCATCAGCGCCGCCGCCAAGTCCGAACGCAGCAGCGGCAGCAGGCATTGCGCCTCGGGATCGCCGAGACGGACGTTGAACTCGATCAGGCGAGGGCCGGCGCCGGTCAGCATCAGTCCCGCGAACAGGATGCCGCGAAACGGCGCGCCTCGGCTGACCATCTCGGCGAGGACCGGCAGGACGATGGTATGCAGCGCCTCGCTCTGGGCGGCGCGGTCGAAGCCGGTCGGCGGGGTGATCGCGCCCATGCCGCCGGTGTTTGGGCCGGTGTCGCCGTCGCCGAGGCGCTTATGGTCCTGTGCGGCGCCGAGAAGCATGGCGTCCTCGCCGTCGCAGAGCGCGAACAGCGACACCTCGTCGCCCTCCAGGCATTCCTCGACCAGCAGCGCGCCCTGGAGGCGGGAGATGGCGGCTTCCGCCTCGTCGAGGCTCGTCGCGACCGTCACGCCCTTGCCGTCCGCGAGGCCGTCCGCCTTGATCACGGCCGGAGCGCCGCGCCGACGAACGAAGTCGAGTGCCGCGTCGCGGTCGTCGAACCGCTCCCAGCGCGGCCCGGGCACGCCGGCGGCTTGCGCGACCTCGCGCGCGAAGGACTTGCTGGCCTCGAGCCGTGCGGGGGCCGCGGGCGGCCC
>CAXTUK010000045.1:0-12487 GCA_964247395.1 uncultured Acetobacteraceae bacterium | reverse complement strand
ACCTGAAGGTCACAGGTTCAAATCCTGTCCCCGCAACCAGTTCAAGGCAAACGAATGAGGCCCGTAAGCAATGCCCACGAATGCGATGCGGGTCGCTTCGACATGCCTCGTCCTGGCAACGATCCTCCTGTTGCTCGCCGGCCGTGTGTGGCTTATCCCGGCGCATTTCTCGACAGACCCCAACGAGGGATGGAACGCGTTCCAGGCATCGCGAGCGCTCGGCGCCGGCCCGCTCTATCCGTCGCTCCTCGCCTTCATCGGCAACAACTATCCACCGCTCTCGTTCTTCATCGTCGGCTGGCTTGGCTCTCTGATCGACGACAACATCATTGCCGGACGTATCGTCGCCCTGTGCTCGGTGCTGGTCGTCTCGGGCCTGGTTTTCGTGGCCGTTCGGATGATGAGCCGATCGATCGCGGAACCACTGATCGGGGTTTTCCTGTTCCTCGGCTTCAACGTCACCTTATTCCGGTCCTATGTGGCCATGGACGACCCGCAGTGGCTCGGTCATGGCTTCATGATGGTCGGCATCTGCCTGATGCTCGTCTGTCACGACGACGAGCCGATCACCACCGTCATAATCGTTGTGGCAGCGTTGTTCATGCTCGCCGGCGGGTTCATCAAGCACAATCTGGTCGCGTTCCCGCTTGCCGCGACGGCCTGGCTCGCCATTCACGACCGGCGTGCGTTGTCGGCCTGGATGCTGACCTCGGCGCTGGTTCTCGCGACAGCGACCACCTTGCTCTATCGAGCCTACGGCATCGCGTTCTTCACTGATCTGCTCGCGGTCGATCGGCATTGCTCCGGCTTGAGATCGGCATCCAGATCCGCAGGCCCGGTCGCATTGCTGTTGCCGATGATCGTCGTCTCCTCGTCCTTGTGGAGAGACCGCAAGACCGACCGGCGGGTCGACCTCCTCCTCTTGATGGTCGCGCTGGGCCTGTTATTCGGCGTGCTGGAGCGAAGCGGGCAGGGCGTCGACCGCAACGCGCACTTCGAGGCATTGATCGCACTCTGCATTGCGACTGCCGTCTCGCTCGGACGCGAAACTCCTGCCCGGAAGCTTTCCTTGCGCAAGCTGGCCTGGTTGATGCTGCCGTTTGGCGTCATGCTGCCGACGGCGCTGCGGTCCGACATCGACGAGCTCCTGCACCGTGGCGACAGGCAGAAATCCTGGAACGTGATGCAGGATCGTGTCGCCGCCATCGCTGGACGGGTCGCCTGCGAAAATCCGGCTTTCTGCTACTGGGCCGGAAAATCGTTCGAAGTCGACTTCTTTCTCTATGGTCAGCATCTTGCCCGCCGTCGCGACACCACGGCCATCGTGAACGCCCTGGCCGGACACGACTTCCGAGCCATCGAACTCGATCGCGATCCGGGTCATCCCTCGTTGGGGGATATTCGAAATCCGCTTCACGCGCTCATTCCAAGATTCTATCGCTCCGCCTTCGTCGATGTCGAAGGGCGCCGACTGCTCGAGCCGACATCGCAGACGGCCAGTTCGCCGCCGCCTCGATCGTAACCGGCACGGGAAGATCGTGCGCGACGTTGCCGTGTTTCGTCATAATCTGTTCAGGATATCGGAGCCGTTCATTACGCAACAGGCTCAGCGACTTCAGCGATACCGACCGCTTTATCTAGGAAGACTGCGTTTCGGTGACGCGCCCGAGGGTGCGCAGTCGCTTGCCGTGCAGGACCTCAGCCCCGCATGGCCGCGCGTCGCCTGGCAGACGATCAGCCGAAGCCCGGGAGCACATCTCCAACTGCTGGGACACCGCCGTCCGGCCTTGATCCACGCGCATTTCGGCGTCGACGGGGTCTATGCTCTCGAACTTGCGAAGCGTCTGGACATCCCCTTGATCACCACGTTCCACGGCTTCGACGCGACGCTGTCGACTGCGGCGCTTCTGTCTTCGCCTGCCTGGGCCAATTATCCGCTCTTCCGGCGACGTCTCGCGAGCCAGGGCGACTTGTTTCTCTGCGCCTCGGCATTCATCCGGGATTGCGTGCTGTCCATGGGTTTTCCCGAGACCCGGACACGGACCCATTACATCGGCGTGGATTGCCTCGCCATCCAGCCACGCGATCCGCTCGAGGAAACGTCGACCATTCTGCACGTCGCTCGGCTGGTCGACGTCAAAGGCACCGAATATCTGATACGGGCCTTCGCGTTGTCGGCCCGGAGGCACGCGGGCGTTCGCCTGGTCATCGTCGGTGAAGGTCCGCTGAGACGCTCTCTTCAAGCGCTCGCGCGCTCGCTTGGCCTCGGAAATCGGGTTGCTTTCCTGGGCGCCCTGGCCCACGCGCAGGTTCTTGCATGGATGCGTACGGCCGCGATGCTCGTCCTGCCGAGCGTTCGCACCAGGAGCGGGCGCGTCGAGGGGTTGGGGATGGTGTCGCTGGAAGCCGCCGCGACCGGCGTGCCGGTGATCGGCTCGCGTCTGGGTGGGATACCGGAAAGCGTCATTCATGGTCGGACAGGGCTTCTCGTGCCCGAGCGCGATGCAGAGGCACTTGCCGGGTCCATCGACCAGCTGCTTGATGATCCTGACACACGGCGCCGGATGGGCAGCGAAGCGCGGGCGTTCGTCGAGCGGCAATTCGACAGCCGTCGGCAGACCCTCATCCTGGAAGCCTGCTACGACGATGTCGTGGGCAGGCGGCCTGCAGCCACGATCGCCGCTTTCTAGCGTCGACGGTCGCTGCTACGACACCGGACGCGAGTATCCATGTTCGGAGGTCATGTCGTGATCCCCAATCGCTCATCGCCTCGACCCGGCCGTCTTGCCTCCGGCACGCGCTTTCTCGCCAGGGTCGTCGGATCGCGCTACAATCCGCTGCTGGCGCAAGTCGTGGTGACGCGGCGCTGCAATCTCGCTTGCGGCTACTGCAACGAATACGACAATGTCTCGCCTCCCGTTCCGACCCGCGAACTCCTTGCTTCCATCGATCGTCTCGCTTTTCTCAAGACCGCTTCGATCACCTTCACCGGCGGCGAGCCCCTGCTGCATCCTGAGCTGGACCAGCTCGTTCGGGCGGCCCGCGCTCATGGCATGATCGTGACCATGATCACCAACGGTTTTCACCTCAGCCGAACCTGGATCGACCGCCTCAACGCGGCCGCCCTCCAGGGCATGCAGATCAGCGTCGACAATCTCAAGCCCGACGCGGTGTCGATGAAGAGTCTCGCGTCGGTGGAGCGCAAGCTCGCGTTGCTGTCGCAGCACGCCCGGTTCAAGGTCAACGTCAACTCGGTCCTCGGGGTCACCGGCGAGCGTACGCAGGACGTGGTGACGGTGGCGCACACCGCGGCACGATATGGCCTGCAGCACTCGGTCGGAGTGTTGCACGGCGGCGACGGAACACTGCGGCCTCTCGGTCCCGAACAGATGCGCGCCTATCGCCAGGTCACGAAGATTTCCCCTTCCGTGGTCCACCGTCTGAACTACTGGCTGTTCCAGAAGAACCTGATGCGAGGCCGTCCCAACCGTTGGAAGTGTCGTGCGGGCGCCCGCTACCTGTACGTCGCCGAGGACGGCAAGGTGCATTGGTGCTCGCAGCAGCGCGGGCGCCCAGGCATTCCCCTGCTCGACTATACGCGCGACGACATCCGCCGCGAATTCCATGCGGAGAAATCCTGCAGTCCCACCTGCACGCTCAGTTGCGTTCATCAGATGAGCATGTTTGATCGCTTTCGCGGCGGCCAGACCGCCGGGACCGGGGGCCTCGCTCCGGCGCATCCCTGAGGATCGAGACCGCAAGAGCAGTCCCGCTCAGACTGGCATCAGGCTGACCGGGACTGCTCGCTCGAAGAGAAGCTGGATCGCGCTGACCATTTCCGGTCAGCCTGAAAGCGCTCTAAGCCGTCCGACGCGATCGATAGATCGGCTGCAGGAGCAGACCAGAATAGGTCAGCAACATCGCGACCACGACGATGCCGATCCGTACCTCCGGGGCGCTCCAACCGATGGCAGCATCGATGATTTCCACGCCTGACGCCATCGCAACGACGCCGAGAACCGGAGCTGCGAACGAACGCGCGAGATCGGCCACACGGACGTTCCATTCGCGCCGAAAGAACCGGATCGCCCAGGCCAACAGGATCGGGTAGATGCCGAACCAGACGGCGGACACAGCGACGATGCCGGCGTGCGCATGAAAGACGCGGCCGACCGACACGATGCCCGCACTCAACAGCAGCATCGTCACCGCTGACAGCCTTGCCGCCAGCCCCGGCATCCCCGATCCGATCATGGCCGGAAACAGGAGTTGCGACGTGATGCGCAGCACGGACGCCGCCGCCAATATGGTCAACGGAACGGCAGCTTCCTGATAGCTGTTGCCTTGCTCGTCGTGCAGCAAGGCGGTGAGCGGATCGGCCACCATCATCAGCGCGACAGCCATCGGCGTGACCAGGACCGCCACCCGACGCAGCGACCACGTCAACGTCTGCGCCAGCATCTCCTTGTCCGCCGAAACGCGAGCGAAAACCGGCAGGGCCGTGCGATTGATCACCGTGCCGACGGCCATCGACGGCTCCATCGCCACATCGAACGCCACGCGATAGATGCCGAGCAGCGACACGCCGTAGAACCACCCGACCAGCAGGAAGTCCATGTTCTTGAACATCTGCTCCAGTATGCCCGCAGCGGCGGAACGAGTCCCGAAGCGCAGCAATGGCCGGATCGTCGACGGACTGAACCGGCGCCGAGGGAGAAACGGGCCGGCAAGCAACGCGCCGACCAGCACGTAGAGGCCGCTCGACGCGTACCCGCCGACCAGCGCCCAAGCCCCGGTCCCCAACAGTGCAAGTCCGAGGCGCGTCAACGCCGCAGCCAGCGTGGCGCCCACGTTGATCAGCGCAAGCCGCTCGTAGCGAAGATTCCTGTTCAACATCGCCAACGGGATCGAGGCGGCAGCCACCAGGGGTTGTTTGATCGCGATCGCGACGAAGCAGGCCGCCATGCCGGGTCGCCCGTAGATCGCCTCGATCGCGGGTGCGGCGAGAAGCATGAGCGCCCCGGCCAGTGCCGCCGCTCCGACGATGAACCAGAACAATGTGTCGAGTTGCAGCCGCGATACCGACCGGACCTGTATGAGAGCGTCGCCGGTGCCGAGTCCGTCGAATGCTTCGACGACCATCCCGATCGAGATCACGACGGAGGCGAGGCCGACCTGCTGCTTGGTGAGGAACGGCAGCACTGTCAGGATGGTCGCAAAATCGATCGCCTTGGCAACGATCGAGGCGCTTCCAAGCCAGTTGAAACCGCGGGTCAGAGCTCCCTGATACCCTCGCACGCGATCAGTCTCGCACCGGCATCATCTTCAACGGCGCCGCGCGGGCGCGACGAGATTGGGAGGCAGCACCCACGATCCTTTCCGTATCAGATGGACCAGCCAACGCCAGGACTGGCGTAACCAGGCGCGCAGCTCGAGGCCGCTCCGGCGACGACACGCGGCCGCCGGTGACGACCGTACTCGTTCGTCGATCACGTCCGCGATTCTGCGGGCGCGCGCGTCCCAGGTCAGAGCGCGGCTGTCCGCGACCGCCTCGGTGGCGAGACGCGCTCCGAGTTGCTCGTCACCTGCCAACGTCCTCAGGCCGGCGACGAGAGAAGCGAGGCAATCCGGCCGACAGAGGAAGGCGTTCCTGTCGTGCTCGAGGAGTTCTCGGACGTCGGGCGTGCTGCCGGCCAGGATCGGGCGCCCCGAGGCCATGTAGAGAAAGAGCTTCAATGGCAGCACCGTCGAGCCGAACTCGGCCAGCGGCTTGATCGATGGAGGGATCAACAGCACGTCCGCTGCCAGGATGTAGGTCCCGAGCGCGCCGGGCGATCTCCATCCGACGAGCCGGACATTGGGAACCGATTTCGCCAACGCCTCGATCGGGCCCTCTCCGGTCGAGCCCACAAGGATGAACAGGAAATCGGGAAGCATCCTGGCTGCCTCGACGACGAGCTCCAGCCCCTTCTTGTGGTTGATGCGTCCGGTGTAGACGATCGTCGTTCTGTCGACGCGGACGCCGATCGTCCGCTTCGCGATCTCGATCGACAGGCTCGGCTGCAATCGACGCGGATCGAACCCGTTATGGATGCAACACAGCTTGCTCTCGTCGACGCCGACTTCCAGGTATTTCCGCCTCGTGTAATCGGAATGACATATGTTGACCAGGAACCGCCGGCTGCAGATCAGCCGCCTGAGCAACGGCTGCAGCGGCGGGATCTGGTCGGGCCACGGACGGTAATGGTCGAAGACGACCTGCTGACCGAACCGCACCGCCAACCAGGCAACCCAGAGATTGCGCGTGTAGACCATGTCCGCTTGCCGAAACTCCCTGCGGGCAATCATCGTCAGCCCGCAGCAGAGATGCCGCAGCATCGCCGGTCCGGCTGGCGCGAGCGCGCGGATCACCGACAGCCCGGCCGCTTCGCTGGACACACCTCGACCTCGGGCGGTCGGCACCGGCAGATGCAACCACGAGGCGGCGGTGAACGGCGCCAGATGCCGCGCTGTCGTCATGAAGACCTCGGCATCCGCCTCGTTGCTCGGCATGATATTCTCGAAGGTGAACAGGATTTTCATGCCGCCCATGATGGCGTTCAGGACGTGCCCTGTCAGCCTTGGCTGATCGTCCGGCCGACGCCGGACCGCGGCTCCGACCTTTGCGCTCCCCGATCACGGGTCTATAAGGCGGCCCAGGAAGAGAGCGACCCGTCCTTGATCATCAACCGCTATCTGCGCCACGAGATCAGCAGGCCGCTCGTTCCGCTGGTCGGCATGTTGGCCGCTATCGTCGCAAGCTACAATGTGACCGCCTTCCTGTCGGACACCGCCAACGGGCTGCTTTCACCCGTTACCATCGCCACCCTGGTGTCGCTCAAGGTGGTCATATCGCTCGAAGTCCTGGTCCCGACCGCTCTCTACGTCTCGGTGCTGCTGACGATCGGCAGGCTCGACACCGACCTGGAACATACGGCGATGTCGGCCTTGCGCGTCCCGCCGGCGCGGATGCTGGGCGCGGTGCTGACATTGTCGGCCAGTCTGGCCCTCGTCGTGGCCGGCCTGTCGTTGGTCGTCAGGCCCTGGGCCTACCAGGAACTGCACCACATCGCGGATGGAGCGGCAAACAAGATCAATCTCGACGCGATGCAGGCCGGCTCCTTCTACGTCGATCAACATGGCGGGCGGGTCATCTTCCTCGGCGACCGCCGGGGGCCACGTTCCGCGGCGCGGGACGTCTTCGTGCGGCTGTCGCGGGCTGACCACATGCAGATCATCCACGCCGGAGAGGCGAACCTTGCACAACGCTCCCAGGTCTATCTGAACGACGACCACATCTACGACATCGGCGGCAAGGCGCAGGACGACCAGATCGTTGACGCGCACGGCATGATCATGAACCCGAATGACCGCGCCGACATCGTGCCCGGTCACAGTTCGGTCGCCGCCAGCAGCATCAGCCTGCTGACATCGGACGCGCCGGACGACGTGGCCGAACTGCAATGGCGCTTGTCGACGCCTTTGTCGACGCTTCTGCTCGGCCTGCTCGGCCTGCTCATCAGCCGATCGAGATCGAAGCGTCGTCACCTGACGCCCGCAGCTGCGATCCTGATCTATCTCGGCTACCAACTGCTCTTCACGTCCGCACGGATCTGGGTCCAGCACGGCGTGATCGCCGAGTTTCCCGGTATCTGGTGGGTTCCGGGGCTGCTAGGCATGACCCTGCTCGTCGCGTGGCTACGGCCGGCCCGTCAGTCCGGATTCGGACCTCAACGCGCATGAGCGACCATCCGGCGTGCGTGACGCCAGCCTTACATCACGCCATCTGACGCAGGCATGGCCGGGTTCGATCATTACATCCAGGCCGCCTGCATCAGGGCCTACGCGGTCGTCGCTGCAGCGCTCACGGCACTCTTCACCCTGTTCGAATTCGTCGAACAGCTCGCCTCGGTCGGTCAAGGCCATTATCGCGCGTTCGACGCGCTCGTCTACGTCCTCCTGACCGTACCGTATCGGCTGGTCCAGGTCACTCCTGTATCGATCCTGTTGGGAAGTCTGCTCGCGCTGAACAATCTCGGCAGACATTCGGAGCTGACAGCCTTTCGTAGTCTCGGCATTTCCGAGCGCCGGATCATCGGCTCCGTCGCCTGCGTGACGATCCCGATCGTGCTCGTCCTGTTCCTGCTCGCGGAGTTCGTCATACCTCCGGGGCAGCGGTTGGCGCAGGACAGACGTCTGTCCGCCTTGCCTCCGGACCAGGCTGGAGAAGGTTTCTGGGCACAAGACGCCGACCAATATCTCAACATACGACAGTTCGCCGGCGGCCACGCCCCGAAAGACCTGGACATCTATGAATTCGACGGCGGCGGCGTGCTGCAAAGTTTCATTCATGCCGACGGTGCCGCGTTCGGATCCGATGGGAACTGGCTGCTGACAGGCGTGACAAGGAAAACGACCGCCTCCTTCCAGTTCCGCACCGAGCATCTGGATCGCTTGAGATGGCAATCGTTCATCTCTCCAGGACAGCTGCAGCTTCTGGCGCTGCCGTTGGAGAGCATGCCTCCGATCGAATTGTACAGGTACGTTCGCGGCCTCGAGCGAAGGCATCAGCAGGCGAGACGTTACGAACGGGAACTGTGGACGGAACTCGACCTCCCTCTGTCGCTCGTCGCAATGACAGTGACCGCGGCTCCCTTCGTGTTCGGTCCGAGCCGGGCACAGGGTGCCCGGCACCAGCTCGCGATCGGAGCCGCCGTGGGCGTCGCGTTTACTGTCGGCCAGCAGATCGCGCGCCAGGTCGGCGTGTCGTTGAACGTCAACCCGGCCGCGTCGGCGCTTGCGCCGTCTCTGATGGTGCTCGCGGCGGCGATCTGCCTCGTGCGCCGCGCTCCTCGTTGACGGCTCCCAGATTTGCCAGGAAAAGCCTGCACCGCTTATGTTGCCTGTAGGTCAAGATGGCATGGATCAGACTGCAGCCGAAGATCTCGAACACGAAATACCACGAAGGCGCCCGCAGGACCGCACAGATGAAAATCCCCAATGTCCTGAAGTTCGCCGACATCAGGGACCATTGCCGAGCCGGAGCCGCGAACGTCTCCCGGTAGCGCCGACGGACCGCTTCGACCTGATCGGGGTGTCGTCTGCAATGCCCGGCCAGTCGCTCGTGGAAGTCCATGGTGAAACCGATCGTCAGGAACTGCAGCCGCGCGTACAGCCGCTCGAACAGGCGTGACAGGCGCTGTGCGAACGCAGGATGGTTTCGCAACGGCTTCGTCCGCAGCTTCAGGGGCTGCTTGGACGCCCGGCCGTGGACCCAGAAATCATACTCCTCCCGTTGCACCTCGTAGGCGCCGGCCTGCAGCGCATGGCAGGCTCCAGCAGCGATCACCAGGGCCCAGACAGTGGGACCGTATTCCCGGCTCAAGCGCACCCCGAAGCTCGCATAGACGGCAGTGAACGTGACGTAATCGCAGATGCCGTCGAGAACCTTGCCGATCTGGGATTGCGATTGCGTCAAGCGCGCAAGCTGCCCATCGACGCCATCCATCACGTGCCATGCGAGCATCAGGACAAAGCCTGCGACCGCAAACCACCAGGTCTGATACTCGAAGTAGGCCAGGGCAGCCGAGAGGCCGAACGACATCCCTGCAACGGAGACTGCGTTCGGCGAAATGCCCATGTCCCTGAACAGATATGTGAGGCGGATCGCGATCGGATGGATGAGATAGAGGTTGGTCGGTTCCTCGATCTCGGAAGTACGCCGGATCGGCTCGTAGCCTTGCATGGGGAGCTCCGCTCGGTCGCGTCTCAGAGGCGGCCCGTCGCGAGCAGATGCTCGGCCTTCTCGAAAGCAGCCGGGTCGTCGACATCGACCCAGGGTCTGTCCCCGACATCGTGGACGTGGGCTCGTCCCCGGTTCGCGAGAACGGCCATGGCTCCGGAAATGCTGTCGTCACCTTGCGATTGGCTTTCCTCCAGGGCCGCGAAAATGGCCCGGGTGCACAGGAAGGCGCCCGTATCGATCGCGTTGAACTCCTCGATCGACTTGCCGATCTGCTGGATCCGACCGCCGGAACATCTCACGCGTGTGACGTCGTCCGGATCGTTCAGCGGGTTGGCCGTGTTGAAATCGACCGCCAGGACCACCGAGCCTGGTTCCGGCGCGATCGACATCAGATCTCGATAGATGCCCGGGTCGATCAGGTGGTCGCACATCGTCAGCAGGAACGGTTCACTCAGATATGGCTTGGCGCTGAGCAGAGAGACGCCGTTCGCCCGGCTCCAATCCTGATTGACGATCGACGCTATGGGAACGCCCTGCCGCTCCGAGATCGCGACGAGTTCGGCTTGCAGATCCTCGCTCCGGTAGCCGACCACGACGAGGAACTCGACGATCCCGGCGCTGATCGCGCGCCTGATCACCTGTTCGATGAGGAACATGCCGCCGATGGAGATCAGCGGCTTGAGCTCGCCCTTCGCCCTCATTCTGATGCCTTGCCCGGCTGCGACGATCAGACACCTCATCGCTGTCGCACATTCCGATGCCCAGGCCGATCCGACGCCTTCATCCGAGTTCTCCGAGCCCGCTGATGCAGGAACTGACAAGCATGCTGTAGAACTGGTCACCTCGGTGCTGTCGTACGTAGTCGGGACTGATCCGCGCGACGCGGGACTTGTTCCGGATCGAGGCATACCAATGCACGACGCGCGTCTCTCGGGGGAGAACGCACTCCAAGCGGCGACCGCGTCCGATACGAAACCAGTGCTCGGAGATCTCCGGCGCAAGCGGACAGAACATCGCCGGTTCCTGGATCCGGAAATCATCGTAATCGCAGCGGTCAACGACGTCCTGGAGCAGATCGGGCCCGATCGCGTAGGCCTGGGTGGAACGCTTCGCCGGAAGTGACATCATCGCGCGGAGGTAATCCGCCATCAGCGGGGAGCCAGCCTGCGCACCCATGATCGCGTTGTTGACGCCGCGGACATAGAGGCCTTCCACGCGCCTGAACGCCTTCCAGCCGCGCGGCATCCACCTCAGCGTCCTGCGAAGCAGAGCGAGAGCGAGATGCCCGGCCTTCAACACGGGCGAATGCGACGTGCGCACGCGATAAGGCCAGACGATGAACTCGGAGCCGACGAACTGCGAAGCACCCAGAAGGGGGGTCAGCGGCGCGACGGTGATGGTGTCCAGATCGAGATAGATGCCGCCGTGCTGATACAGGATCGCCGCCCGCAGGACGTCCGAGCGCATGACCGGGCTCTCCAGCCTGTCGTAGAGCCTCGCCAGTTCGCCCGCCCCGACGCCGAGCTGAAGCCCCACTCCGTCCAGCACGCCGATCGGGTCGATCCGGGACAGGTGCACCCGAGAAGCGCCATGAAGCGCCCGCAGCTCCGGGCCGTTCTCGAGTTCATCGGTGTGGTGGAGAACGATGTCCGCCAGCGCGCTGCGTTCGGCAGCCGACAGGACGGCGAAGACATACGCCCAGGGCACGCTGGTCCCGATCCAGCAGAAATGCAGCCGGGCAGGGATCATCCGGCGGCCTGTTCGCGCCACCAGACGACGGTCTCCTTCAGCCCGGCCGGCAGATCCACTGCCGGCCTCCAAAGCGTCGCCGGCGGCTGCGCCCGTTCGTCCGACGACCAGTCGCGATGCAGGAATTCGCGCACCTTCCCGCGCCCGAACAGGCGAGGGCGGCCGGACAGTGCGGCGAGCCCGTCGCTGAGTGCGCCGGCAGCGTGGATCAGCCCGTCGGGCAACGGCAAGCGGACCGGCTGCCGCCCGACCGCGTCCCCCATGCAGCCAAGCAGCTCGGTCCAGCCATACCCGTCCCGGCGTGCGTCGGTGATCTCGTAGGTCGCCCCGCTCGGGCCGGTGCGGCAGAGAAGGACGATGGCGGCCGCCGCATCGGCGGCATGGATCATCGCCAGCCGCGGCTCCCGCCCGATCATCGCCGGTGCGACACCGCGCCGCACCATGCGGAGCAGCGACGCCCCCTCGCGATCGCCCGGTCCGTAGATGATGCAGGGCCGAAGTACCACCCAGGGCGTCGCTTCACCCAGCATCTCGATGACCGCCGCCTCGCCGGCACGCTTGCTGGCAGCGTAGGCCGACAACTCCGGCCGCCTGGCCGCCTGCGAGGAGACCAGGACGAAGCGGGCGAGAGGCGCCTCCCGCGACGCGACGCGAGCGAGCCTCGCGCTTGCGTCCCGGTTGACGGTGAAGAACTCCGCCGGACTGCGTGCCTTGACCACCCCTGCCAGATGAATCACCGCGGAGGCGCCCCGCACCAGGCGTCGCAGGCTGTCCGCATCCTCGAGATCGCCGCGCACCGGCACCGCGTTCGCATGGGCGACCCCAGGCGCGCGGCGTGTCAGCGTGCGCACATGCCAGCCGTCACGGAGCAGCGCCGCGGTGACATGGCTGCCGAGAAACCCGGTGCCGCCGGTGAGCGCTGCGATCCGCGCCGTCAAGTGCCGGGGAGGACCG
>CAXTUK010000044.1:0-12715 GCA_964247395.1 uncultured Acetobacteraceae bacterium | reverse complement strand
CGAGAAGCCCTTGCCGCGCTGCGGGAACTGGTCGCCGGTCTGGGTGCCGGCCGGCCCCATGAAGCGCCTGCGCGCCCCCGCCCGCAACCGCACCACCCCCGCCCCGCCGCGCGCCGCGCCCCCCCCCCCCCCCGCCCCCCCCCCCCCCGCCCCCCCCCCCCCCCCCCTCATCCACCAAACATCTCCGAAACCGCCCGCTCCACCCGAGCCCCGGCGCCCGCCTCGTCGAGCGGGTTCCGCCGCAGCCGATGCCGCAGCGCCGGCGTCGCAATCCGGCGCAATTGCGCATCCCCGACCTCGTCCGCCGCCTCGAACGCCGCGAGGGCCCGAGCCGCCCGCAGCAGCGTCAGTTCTCCCCGCAACCCGTCCGTCCCGAGTGCGAGGCACAGTGCGGACGCCCGTTCCAGCACCGCGTCCGGCGTCCGCACCGTCGGCAGACGCGCCCGCCCGGCCACGATCCGCGCCGAAAGCCCTCGCTCCGCATCCTCCCAGCGCGCCACGAACTCCGCCGCGTTGCGGTCGAACGCATCGCGCCGGCGCAGCACCTCAACCCGGTCCGCCAGCACCGACGGCGTCGACACCTCCACCGCCAGCCCGAACCGGTCCAGCAATTGCGGCCGCAGATCCCCCTCCTCGGGGTTGCCGCTCCCCACCAGCACGAAGCGGGCAGGGTGCCGCACGCTCAAACCTTCCCGCTCGACCAGGTTCTCGCCGGAAGCCGACACATCCAGCAACAGGTCGACCAGGTGATCTTCAAGCAAATTCACTTCATCAACGTAAAGAAACCCGCGGTTCGCCCGCGCCAGCAATCCCGGCTCGAACCGCTTCACCCCGTCCACCAGCGCCCGCTCGAGATCGAGCGCCCCCACCAGGCGATCCTCCGTCGTCCCAAGCGGCAGATCGATCATCGGCACCGGCGCAGTTCGCGCCATTGGTGCCCCCGCGAGCGACCCGCACGAAGGGCACGAGCTAAGATCGCACGCCGGATCGCAACCGTACGGACAGCCGGCCACCGTCTCGATCGGCGGCAGCAGCCCCGCCAGCGCCCGCACCGCCGTCGACTTGCCGGTCCCCCGGTCGCCGAGTGCGAGCACCCCGCCGATCCCGGGATCGACGCACGCCAGCAGCAGCGCCAGCACCATCTCCTCCTGGCCGACGATGGCGCTGAACGGAAAAACCAGCCGCGCTCGCACCGCACTCTGGGTCGAGGCGCCCAGGACCGCCTTGTTCACGCCGCCCTTCGCAGGCTCATCTCCGACCAGATCGCGCCCAGCGAAGCGGCCAGGTGCGCGATGTCCGCGTCGTCGTGCAGCGGCGACGGCGTGATCCGCAACCGCTCCGTCCCACGCGCCACCGTCGGGTAGTTGATCGGCTGCACGTAGATCGCGTGTTCCGCCAGCAGCCGGTCGGTGATCGCGCGGCAACGCACGGGCTCGCCCACGATCACCGGCACGATATGGCTCGGGTTCGCCATGTGCGGCACGCCAGCCGCATCGAGTGCCGCTCTCACGCGGGCCACTCGGTCCTGGTGCCGTGCCCGCAGCGCGTCCCCGTCGGCCAGCACCTGCACCGCCGCCAGCGCTCCCGCTGCGACCGCCGGCGGCAGCGAGGTCGTGAAGATGAACCCCGACGCGAACGACCGGATGAAGTCGCACAGCGTCGCCGACCCCGCGACATAGCCGCCGATGACCCCGAACCCCTTCGCCAGCGTCCCCTCGATCAGCGACAACCGATCCGCGAGCCCCTCGCGCGCCGCGATCCCCGCGCCGCGCGGCCCGTACAGTCCGACCGCATGCACCTCGTCGAGATACGTCATCGCGCCGTAGGCGTCCGCGAGGTCGCAGATCGCCGCGATCGGCGCGACGTCCCCGTCCATCGAGTAGACGCTCTCGAACGCGATCACCTTCGGCGTCTCAGGCGGCAGCAGCGCCAACCGCCGCTCAAGGTCCGCGAGATCGTTGTGCGCGAACACCTGGCAGCGTGCCCGGCTGTGCCTGATCCCCTCGATCATCGAGGCATGGTTCGCCGCGTCCGACAGCACGACGCAGCCCGGCAACTTCGCCGCCAGCGTCCCCAGACTTGCCCAGTTCGACATGTAGCCCGAGTTGAACAGCAGCGCCGACGCCTTGCCGTGCAGGTCGGCCAGCGCCCGTTCCAGCTCCACGTGGCAGACCTGGGTGCCCGAGATGTTTCGCGTCCCGCCCGCGCCCGCGCCGTAACGGTCGAGGGCGTCATGCATCGCCTGCAGCACGACCGGATGCTGCCCCATGCCCAGATAGTCGTTCGCGCACCACACCGTCACCGCGCGCCCGTCCCCCAGCCGCGCCAGCGGAAAGCGCCCCGCCACCCGCTGCAGCTCCGCGAAGCGCCGGTAGTTGCCGTTCCGCTTCAGCCCGTCGATCTCGCCGCGGAAGAAGCCCTCGTAATCCATCGCCATCTCTCCCGTGCTCCTCTCGTTCAAGCCGCTTCCCGTGTCATCCGGTCCGCGATCGCCCGCACCTTCGCGTTCAGGATTGAAGCCGGCATATCCGCCTGCGCTGGCATCGTCCTCGACGAAAGGCTCCAGTTCCACAACCTGGACGCCGGAACCGGCAGAACCAGGAACCAGTGCTCGAGCACCGCCAGCCCCATCAGCACCGACAGGAAGCAGAACCCGGAGCGGTCGAAGCGCGTCGCACCCGCCGCGACCGCCGCCTCGACCAGACGCACCAAGACCACCGTCGAGATGCTGATCGAGAACGGAAACAGCAGGTTCATCGGCTTCCTGCTCAGGAACGAGCGCAGGAACTGCAGGTGTTCCGGCAGGAACTCCTCGTTGAGGTTCGGCACGCCCAGGAACACGTTCAGCTTCGCACTCTGGTGCATCCACCACAGCACCATGAACGTCCAAACCGCGACCTGATTGGCGCCTCCCCAGGCCGCCGCCACGATCGCCGCCGCCGATCCGATGATGGCCAGCTCGTGCCAGAGACAGGTCTGGATCGCGTGCCCAAAATGAGCCCATCCGCCGCAGCCATGGTGGCAGGCCCTCCGACGCGGCCCAGTCACGTATCCCGTATAGAAGCCGATCTGCTGCCAGCCCCAGGCCAGCAATCCGGCCGTGAATGCGCCATAGGCCGCCCGCACCGACAGGTCGTTCCGCGTCGCGTGTACCACCCACAACGAGGCCAACGCGACCACGCTCGCGCCCAGCATGCTCCACCTGAACGTCCGTTGCGGCAGCCCGTCGAGATACATGATGGCGCCGGTGCTGAACCACCACACGAACAGCGCGAACAGGGCAGGGAAGCCATAGAGGATCATCGTCGACTACCAGGCCGGCTGCAGGCGAACATCCGACGGCAACGCCTGACGCCTCACCGGCAGCAGGAACAGCCGTGCGAACACCAGCCCAGCCGCCCCCGCCAGCACCACTCGCTTCACGCCGCCCACCACGGGGCCGCGCTTCTTCGCCGCCCCGATCGCGACCGCGATCCGCCGCATCCGCTCGAGCCCCGCCCGGAACCGCGGATCATCGATCGCCAGGGAGACCGGAAACACCTGGCTCGCGATCTCCTGCGTGATCCGGAATACCGTGTAGTCGTATTCGGTCGGATCCACCCCCATCGCCGCGTGGAACACCGGCCGCGCGTGATCGCGCACGTACATCGTCGCGAACACCGCTAGAAGAAAGAACCGCACCCACAGCACGTTGGCCCCGCGCAACAGCTTCGGGTCGGCTCGCATCAGCAGTGCGAAAGCCTCGCCGTGCCGGAACTCGTCGTTGCACCATTTCTCGAACCACGAGAAGATCGGATGGAACTGCCGCTCCGGATGTCGCTCGAGGTGGCGGTAGATCGTGATGTAGCGTGCATAACCGATCTTCTCCGACAGATAGGTCGCGTAGAAGACGAATTTCGGCTTGAAGTAGGTGTATTTCTTCGCTCGCGCGAGGAAGCCGAGATCCACCCCGACCCCGAAATCCTTCAGGCTGTCGTTGATGAATCCGGCATGGCGCGCCTCATCGCGTGTCATGAACGTGAACAACGCCCGCACGTCCGGGTTGCTGATCCGCTTCTTGATCTCCGCATACAGCACGCAGCCGGAGAACTCGGCCGTCACCGAGCTCACCAGGAAATCCAGCAGCTCCCGCCGCAGCTCCGGTTCCATTGTCGAGAAATCGGCATCGAACCGCGCGTCGCGGACGAAATGCCCGCGGTTCGGATCACGCTCCATCTCCGCCACCAGCGCGTTCCATTCCGCCCGCACCGGTGTCACGTCGAGCCCGTTCATGTAGTCGTAGTCGGTGGTGTAGAAACGCGGGCTGAGCACCGTGTTCCCGCGCGCCGCCTCCGTGCTCGAATTCTCGATCTTTCCCGGCGAGACCGGCGGTTTAGCGACGGCATTCATGATGCGTCCTCCGCTTCGAAGCCTACTTCGTACAACGACGTCAGAGCAAACACTCCGGTCGCCCTCGTCCAGCTCCGGCGAAACGGACCGGCACGCCGCACCGTCATCCGGCATTGCCGGTCCAGCTTCTCGTTGTATGCGACCGATGTCGGCGGATCGTGGATCACCACCACGTCGCCCGGCGCGATCTCAATCCCCTCGGGCGCCGAATACGCGTGGAAACTCTCGGGCGTCTGCTCGATCTCCACGTTGCAGCGCGCCTCGACCGAGCGGCTCATGGTGTGCTCGCCTTCAACGGTGGCAAGCCGAGCAAGGCCATGAACTGGCTCGCATTGGTCGTCCCGAACCCTTCGAGGTCGATGGTGGTCGACGTCGACGGGTCCTGCAGCACCACCCTGCCGTCGGAGAGCTGCGATAGCCGGTAGGGCTCCGCCAGATCGACCCGATGCGCGCGTCGCACCCCGTCGAGGCTGTGAAAGACGCCGCGTATGAAGCTCTCGGCGTTGCCGGATATCCGTCTGACCACGACGCCGGTGGCCATGTTGCGGATGGCAATCGACTGGTCGGGCGACGTCGAGACCGTCAACACCCCTTGGATGACCGGCGTCGCGCTGACCTCGGGCGCCGACGGCAGCATCCCGATAAGGCCGATCGCCGCGACCAGCCCCAGCGCGATCAGCGGCGGCAGCGGGATGCTCCGTCGCACGTTCGGTCGCAGCGCCTGGCCGTGCCGGCGTGCGTCGGTCTGTCGGGCCGCGGTCTGATTGATCGTGGCGCTCATCGCCTCAGTCCCCCGTCTCGGCAAGCGGCGCCTCGGCAAGCGGCGCCTCGGCAAGCGCCGCTACGTCGCGCGCCGGCGTCGCGAACGCCTCGTTTCTGTCGACGCTCGCCCTGAGCTGTCGTGAAAGCAATTCCGCCACCCGCGCCGCATCAGGTACGCACCGCATCATCGGCTGCACGCGCTGCGTCCGCCAAGGCCGTGCGTGCGGCCAGAGCTGCAGCCAGCCGATCCGCGTCCGCCCGCTCATCAGCATCGCGATCTCGCCGCTTCCGTCAGGCAGCAGCTTGACCGAAGCCTGCTCGATCTGCGTGAACGGCAGGTTGAAGCTCGCCGCCAGCGCCACGCCGATCCGCAGCACCACACGCCGATCGGTGATCGTATAGACCGTCGTGCGTGAGATCAGCACCGCGAACCCTGCGAGCAACCCCAATGCGATGCTGCCGAGAATCACCAGCGCACATACCGACAACCACATCGCGGCAGTTTCCTCGGCCGCCGCGCGGGCCAGACACACCGCCACCAGCAGCCCGAAATAAAGCGCCAGCATGCGCCCATGCAGCACCCGCCGCGCCACCCCGCGCCAGTCGGGCGCACCCTGCCAGAGCAGCTTCTCCTCGCCCGGCAACGGCCCGGGCAGTCCATGCGGCCGGCGTCCCGGCAGCGTCGGATCGCGCACCACGCGCAGCCGCGCGCTCACAGCAGCGGCCCCCGGCGGCCCGGCAACGCGAACAGGTTGCCGCCGCCGAAATATCCGACCAATCGGTCTTCTTCCTGGGGCGTGATCCGCTCGGGATGGCGAAGCCGCGGCACCTGCGCGAACTGCGCCGCCGTGATCGCCGTGACCTTTACCCGCCCAAGGCGCGGCCGATACTGCACGAATCGGGACGGCACCAGCACCCGCTCGGTCTCGAACCCCACCAGCGTCAGCGAAACCTCCAGATACAGCACCGCCTCCTCCAGAGCGTCGACCCACAGATCGACCACTGGTCCGACCGTGAGGCCGTCCGCGCCCACCACCGGCAAGCCTCTCGGATCCATCGAGGTCGGATGCAGCCGTAACGTCGGCTCGGCTCGCAGCGGCTGGATCTTCCAGCTGCCGTCCGCATCGACCTCCGGCTCGTCGATCCGGTAGCACCACGACGCCGGCCCGATCCCGTCGACCAGCGGATTGCCGGTCGGCTCCAGCGGCGCACCTGGAAACGAGGCGACCGGCCGCGCGCCCTCCGGCAGTCGCGCCCGCTGTCCGGGTGGCACCAGCATCGCCGAGCCGTCCAGCATCCGGAACAGCTTCGGCTCCGGCGTCTGCGGGTTCGCATCACCCGTCACCCGCGTCGTGAACGGCTCGACCTCGGAGACCAGCGGGAAGCCTTCCCGCTTGCTCTCCCGCTGCAGATAGACCACCAGGCCCGCGAAGAAGATCCAGAACGCGTAGAGCGAAAGCTGGGCCGCGTCGATGTAGTGCGTGCCGCCCCAGAAGTTCGTCATCGTGCACCTCTCATTGTCATCGCGCCCGACCGGACATCGAACTCGGCCGGCGCGAAGCGAACCAGCGGCCCCAATACGATCAGGGTCACGAACAACAGCGTGATTTCGATCCCGTAGACCGCCTCGTAACCCGTCGCGGGCCCCTCCATCACCGCGCCCAATCCGCCGCGCGCGGCAAATCCGCCGATCACGTCACGCACGATCCCGCCGCCCGCGATGGCTGAGCCAGCCGCGAACGCCTGCACCGCACCCCACTGTCCCAGTGCCAGACCGGTCGAGTGCGCCTCGCTCCTGTCCATCGCCCCCGACAGCGTGCCGACCAGGAACAGCGCCGCACCGAACCCGATCGAAGCGGTCCCGAATGCGAACATCGCCCCCGACCGCATCGGTGCGGCCAGCATCACCAGCATGAACGCGAACAATCCCGCCGTGACACCCATCGCCGCGAGCCGGTAGCGGTCGAAACCGTGCCCGAGCGCACGCCCGGCAACTGCGAACCCGCCGAGGCCGCCCGCGGCCAGCAGCGCCGTCAGCGCCGTGGTCGCACCGACCGGCAAGCCCAGCACCTGGCCGCCGTACGGTTCGAGCAACACGTCCTGCAGGCTGAATGCGACCGTGCCGAGGCCCACCGCCGTCAGCCGCCGCCGGCCATGCGTTTCCGCCAGCAACCCTCGCCATGCGTCGGCGAACCGGACTCGCCCCGCTGGAGCCGGCACGATCGAACGCGGTTCCTGCTTCCACAGCGCTGCCCCGTTCAGCACCATCGTCACCACCGCCGCGCCCTGCAGCACCTGGATCAGCCGTATCTCGCTGAAATTCGCCAGCAGCGCGCCGAACGCCAGCGAACTCGCCAGCACGCCCACCAGCAGCATCAGGCACATCACCGTGACCACCTGCGGCCGAGACCGCGCCGGCGCGATGTCCGTCGCGAGCGCGAGCCCGACCGTCTGCACCGTATGCAGCCCAGCTCCCATCAGCAGGAACGCGAACCCTGCCGCGAACGGCCCCGCGAACGGCGGCGCGTGTCCGGTGTGGTAGCCGGACAGCAGCAGCAACGCGAACGGCATCATGGCCAGGCCGCCGAATTGCAGCATCGTGCCGATCCACAGATACGGCACCCGCCGCCAGCCCAGCGCCGACCGATGCGCGTCCGACCGGAACCCCACCAGCGCGCGAGCCGGCGCAAAGACCAGCGGCAGCGCCACCATGATCGCGACCAGACGGGCAGGAACCCCGAGTTCAACGATCATCACCCGGTTGAGCGTGCCGACCACGAGCGCCACCGCCATGCCGACCGATACCTGAAACAGCGACAGTCGCAGCAGCCGCTTGAGCGGCAACTCGTCCGACACCGCGTCCGCGATCGGCAGGAACCGCGTCCCGAGCCAGGTCGCCAGGGACCATCTTGGACGCCCCGCCTCGGCGCCTCCCACCAGGTCGTCGGACCCGCTCATCGAAGCAGCTCCAGCGCCTGGCTCGTGTAGAAGCCACCGGACACGCGCTCCATCCTTCCCGTCTTCCAGTCGGTCAACGCGGCCAGCCGGCGGGTCAGCGTGCGCTCGCCGATCGGTTCGATCGCGGGCGCCCGGTCGCTCCGCGGAAACGCGCGCCCGGCGGTGTGCATCGCCGCCAGCACCGTCGTGCGCGGCGCGAACGTCATGACCGCCGAGCGATCGACCCGCGACACCAGTCGCTCGATCGCGTCCACCAGCGCGTCTTGCGGATAGTGGATCAGCGAATCCATCGCCAGCGCATGATCGAACCGGCCTCCGTCCGCCGCCAGCATGTCGCCGGCCACGAACGTGACGGAGCCGCTCAGATCGCCCGGCAGCCGCTCGCGCGCCAAGTCGAGCAGCGTCGGCGACAGATCGACCGCCAATACGTCCGCGCCGCGCCGCGCCAGTTCCACCGAGGCCGCCCCCGTCCCGCACCCGGCATCGAGCACCCGGCAACCACGCAGATCCTCCGGCAGCCAACCGAGCAGCGTCGCCCGCATCCGGTCGCGTCCCGCCCGCACGCTCGCCCTGATCCGCCCGAGCGGCGCGTCCGACGTCAGTCGCTTCCACGCATCGACCGCCGTCCGGTCGAAATACGTCGCGAGTTCGCCCCGCCGCTGCTCGTAGGCAACGCTCATTCGAAACCGAGCAGCTCGAAGATGTCGCGGTCCCGGAGTGACTTCCCCGCGAGCGACGGCGTTCCCGCCCACAGCGTCGCTGCCAGCCGCAGGTACTCTGCCTGCACCGAAGCGATCTCCGGCGTCTCCTCCATCTCGAACACGGTGGATTTCTTGAGACGTGACTTGCGGATCGCATCCAGGCTCGGAAAATGCGCCAGCGTGCTCAAGCCTGCCGCGGCATTATACTTGTCGACCTGATCAGTGTCGTCGCTGCGGTTGACGATCACCCCCCCCAGCCGGACATCGTAGTTGCGCGCCTTCGCCTCGATCGCGGCCACGATCCGGTTCATCGCGAAGATGCTGTCGAAGTCGTTCGCCGTCACGATCAGCGCCTGGTCCGCATGCTGCAGCGGAGCCGCGAACCCGCCGCACACCACGTCGCCGAGAACGTCGAAGATCACCACGTCGGTATCTTCCAGCAGATGATGCTCGCGCAGCAGCTTGACCGTCTGCCCCACCACATAGCCGCCGCACCCGGTGCCCGCCGGCGGACCGCCCGCTTCCACGCACATCACCCCGCCGGTGCCCTCGACCAGGAAATCCTCGGGCCTGAGCTCCTCCGGATGGAAATCCACACCCTCCAGCACGTCGATCACCGTCGGGATCAGTCGCTTGGTCAAGGTGAACGTGCTGTCGTGCTTCGGATCGCAGCCGATCTGCAGCACCCGCCGTCCCAGCCTCGCGAACGCCAGCGACAGGTTCGACGACGTCGTGCTCTTGCCGATTCCCCCCTTGCCGTACACCGCGAACACCTTCGCCGTGCCCACCTTCTTCGGCGAGTCGATCCTCACCTGCACGCTGCCTTCGCCGTCCTCGCAGGAGCCGCATCCCGCGGCCTTCTTGAGGTCGATCCGGGTCGTTACCGTCATGCCGCCACTCCCACCAACCCTTCGAGCCGATCCTCGATCGCCTCGCCGGCACGCTTCAGTTTCTCCAGCGTCGAGGCATCCGGCGCCCAGTAGCGCCGCTCGCAAGCCTCCAGCAGCCGATTGGCGATCTTCGCCGACGCCCCCGGATTGAGCGACGCGATCCGCTCGCGCATCGCCGGCTCCAGCACGAACGTCTCGCTCAGTTGCTGGTAGATCCACGGCGCCACTTCGTCCGTCGTCGCCGACCAGCCGAGCGTATTCGTCACCTGCGCCTCGATCTGCCGCACCCCCTCGTAGCCGTGCTCCAGCAGCGCCTCGTACCATTTCGGGTTCAGCGCCCGCGTCCGCGTCTCCAGCGTCACCTGCTCCGACAGCGACCGCACTGTGCCGTCGCCGCGCGTCTGGTCGCCGATATAGATGTCCGCCGAAGCCCCCCGCTCGCGTGTCACCGCGCGCGCGATCCCCCCCAGCGGGGCGAAATAGTGGTCGACCGTGGTGCCGCCCCGCTCCACCGAATCGAGGTTCTGATAGGCCACGTCGACATGACCGAGCACGCTCGCCAGCACCCGATCCTGTCGTGCCGCATGCCCGCTCACCCCGTAGGCGTATCCCTTGCGCTTGACGAACGCCTCGGCGAGCTCGTCCTCGTCCGACCAGCCGCCCGCGTCCACCAGGCTGTTCACGTTCGCCCCGTACGCGTCCTCGGCGTTGCCGAACACCCGCAACGACGCGGTCGCCAGATCACCGCCATGCTGGGACATGAACACCAGCGCATGCGCCCGCACGTGGTTGAGCTTCAACGGCTCGTCCGCACCGGCCGCCAGCAACGCCGCTTCCGCCAGCAGCGAGGTCTGCATCGGCAGCAGATCTCGGAAGATGCCGGACAGCGTGATCACCACGTCGATCCTTGGCCGCCCGAGTCGCTCCAGCGGGATCAGTTGCGCGCCCGCCAGCCGCCCGTAGCTGTCGCGCCGCGGCTCTGCCCCCATCAGCCACAGCGCCTGCGCGATCGGACCGCCCTCTGTCTTGAGATTGTCGGTGCCCCACAGCACCATCGCCACCGTCTCCGGCAGCCTGCCGCAGTCCGCCCGATGCCTCGCCAGAAGCCGTTCCGCCTGCCGTGCCCCGTCGAGCACCGCGAACGCGCTCGGGATGCGGAACGGATCGAGCCCGTGCAGATTGCGTCCCGTTGGCAGCACGTCCGGGTTGCGCAGCACGTCGCCGCCCGGCGCCGGCCTCACATACCGCCCATCGAGCGCCATCAGCAGCGCCGGGATCTCGTGGTCGGTCCCCATTCCGGCGTCGAGCACCGCCCGCCGTTCCGGCTCCGTCACTCCGGCCGCGTCGAGCATCTCAGCCCGGGCCGCTGCCGCCGGCGGCACGCCCACCACATGCAGCCCATGCGGGATCAGCGAGTACTCGAGCTCCAGCAACGCCCCGCGCAGCCGATCGATCATCGCCTCGCATTCGGTGCTCCCCCAGCCCGGCTCCGCCGCCCCGAGCTCGACGATCGCCGCCTGCGCCTGGATCAGCGCCGCCAGCGACGCGCGCCCCTCCTCGTCCGCGTCCGGCTCGAGCCCGCGCCACCGCTCGATCGAACTCTTCAGGTCCTGCAACCCGCGATACAGCCCGGCACTCGCCAGCGGCGGCGTCATGTGGCTGACCAGCACCGCCCCGGTCCGGCGCTTGGCCAGCGCGCCCTCGGACGGATTGTTCGCGGCATAGAGATAGACGTTCGGCAGGTCGCCGATCAGCCGGTCCGGCCAGCAAGCCGCCGACATTCCCGCATGCTTGCCCGGCATGAACTCGAGCGCGCCATGGGTCCCGAAATGCAGCACCGCGTGTGCCGCGAAATCCTCGCGCAGCCAGCGATAGAACGCCGAGAACGCGTGCGTCGGCGCGAACCCGTGCTCGAACAGCAGCCGCATCGGGTCGCCCTCGTAGCCGAACGCCGGCTGTACGCCCACGAACAGGTTGCCGAACCGCTCGCCCAGGATCTGGATGTTGGTGCCGTCGCTGCTCTGGCGTCCCGGCGCAGCGCCCCAGACCCGTTCGATCTCGGCCAAGTGCCGCTCGCGCCTGACATGCTCGTCCGCCGGAATGCGCGCGGACACGTTGGCCGCCGCCCCGAATCGCGCGGCGTTTCCCTCAAGCACCCGCGCTCGCAGCGCCGCCACGCTGTCCGGGACCTCGACGCGGTAGCCCGCCGCCGACATCGCGATCATCGTCCGGTGCAGCGACTCGAACACCGACAGATAGGCGGCCGTGCCGGTGGCGCCCCCGTTGGGCGGGAAATTGAACAGCACCACGCCGACGCGCCGGTCAGCGCGCTCCGAACGGCGCAGCGCCACCAGTTTGGCCACCCGTCCGGCCAGCGCCGCCGCGCGCTCCGGATGCGACACCATCTGTCGCCGATGGCTCTCCTCCGCCGCACCCTCGCTCGATCGGCCGCCGAACGTCATCGGCCAGATCGCGCCGTCGAGCTCCGGGATCGCCACCATCATCGCCGCCTCGACCGGCATCAGGCCGCGCTGATCGCCTTCCCACTGCTCGATCGTCTGGAATTCGACCGGGTGGGCGAGGATGTAGGGAACGTCGAGCCGCGACAGGACCTCCTCGGCCGCCTTCGCGTCGTTGTAGGCCGGCCCGCCGACGAGCGAGAACCCGGTCAGCGACACCAGCGCATCGATCGCCGGCGTCCCGTCGCGCATGAAGAACCGTTCGATCGCCGGGCGCGCATCGAGCCCCGCCGCGAACGCGGGCACCACGTCGAGTCCCTGCGCCTCGAGCGCCGCGATCACCCCGTCATAGTGCGCGGCGTTCCCGGCCAGCACGTAGGAGCGAAGCATCAGCACGCCCACCGTGCCCTTCGTTCCGGCGCGGGGCAGATCGCAGACGCGAGCGCCGATCCGTCCAGGGAGGGCGGGGTGATACAGCCCGACGTCCGGATACTCGACCGGCGCCGCCGCGGGCGGGCTAGCCGGCGCCCGCCCCCACGCATACCGCCCCCCCCGC
>CAXTUK010000043.1:0-12980 GCA_964247395.1 uncultured Acetobacteraceae bacterium | reverse complement strand
GATCCGCGCGCCTCCCGTCCGGTCCGCAGGCGTCACGATCGCGGGCGAGATCGGTCGCGCGTCGGGCCTCGGCGAGGGCGCGCGGATCATGGCCGGCGCGATCGCAGGTCTCGGCATTCCCGTCGCCCGGCGCGAAGCCGGCATCGTGCTCGCTGGCGAAACGCTGGGAGCGCCAGTGCGAGATCGCGACCTGCCTGCCTCGCTGCTGGTGCTGCACCTCAATCCGGCAGTGCTGCCGCTGGCGTGCCTTCGTCTCGGGCGAGCGGCGCTCGGGGATCGCCGTGTCGTCGGCTACTGGGCGTGGGAACTGCCGGTCGCGCCGCCGTCCTGGCGTGGAGCCGCGCGTTTCGTGCACGAGGCGTGGGTGCCTTCGCATTTCACCGCGTCCGCCCTCGAGCCCTTGCTGCCCGGCCGCATCCACGTCGTGCCGCACGCGCTCGCCGCCTCCCGCCCGTGCCCGAGCGCACTCACGCGCGCGGATTTCGGCTTGCCCATGGAGGCGGTGGTCGTGCTGGTCTCGTTCAGTCTCGCCTCGAGCTTCGAACGGAAGAACCCGCTCGGAGCGATCGCCGCCTTCAAGGCGGCGTTCGGCTCGCGGCGCGATCGCCACCTGCTTCTCAAGGTCGGTCATCCCGGGCACTTTCCGGCCGACATGCAACGCCTGGCCGCCGCGATCTCCGGAAGTCCGAACATCACGCTCGAAACCCGCACCTTCCCGGCTGCCGATACGCACGCCCTGACCAGCGCCGCCGACATCATCCTGTCGCTGCACCGAAGCGAGGGGTTCGGCCTGGTTCCGGCCGAGGCGATGATGCTGCACCGACCGGTGATCGCGACCGACTGGTCGGCGACGGCCGAGTTCATCGACGAGACCTGCGGGGTCCCGGTCCCCGCCCGCCTGATCCCGGCCCGCGATCCGCGGGCGGTCTACGAAGCGCCCGGAGCAATCTGGGCGGAACCCGATCGAGACGCCGCGGTCGAGGCGCTGCGATCTCTCGCCGATGATCCGCATCGCCGCGCCGTTCTCGGCGCCGCCGGTTCCGCTCGCGCCGAGGCGCTGTTCGGCACGGCACCTCTCCGGTCGGCACTCGAGCAGGCCGGCGTCGCCGTTCCATGAGGCTCCTGGTCTGGCAGTGGGGACGGTTCGGCGCCGGCCCCCGTGTCGCCTACGAACTCGCGGACGGCCTGCGCGCCGCGGGCGCCGACAGCGTGGTCCTGTCGCTGGCCGAAGGTGCGGAACTCCTCGATGCCGGCACCATGCAGGTGCGCTGCGAGCTCACGGTCGCGACCTACGATAGCCCGGCGGGCTTCGGCTGGCGGCTGCTCACCGGCCGCTTCAGTCGCCGCGCCCTCGTCCGCAACATCGCGGCCTGGAGGCCCGATGTCGCGATCTGCGCCATGCCCGCCCTGCTCGACGTGATGATGGCCGACGCGTTGTCGGTCCTGGGCGTGCCGTTCGCCGCCATCATTCATGATGCCGACCTGCATCCGGGCGACGGCGTCCCCTTGCAGATGCGCATGCAGCGCCGGCTCATGGCCCGTGCCGACGCGCTGATCGCGCTGTCCGATCACGTCGAGGCAAGGGTGCGCGAACAGCTCGGCCCGGCCCAGCCCAGCCTGCTGCTCAGGGCAAGTCTGCCCCCCTTCCGCTTCGGCGAGCAACCGGAGCCGGCGCGCGTTCATGGTGGTCCGCTCCGCCTGCTCTCGTTCGGACGACTCCTCCCCTACAAGGGCCTGGACCTGCTCGCCGCCGCCTTGCGCCTGCTCGGCCCCCGCGACGACCTCGAGATCCGGGTGGTGGGGCAGGGGCCGGAGCTCCGGGCGTTGGACGAACTCCGCGCGCTGCCCAACGTCACCGTCGAGAACCGCTGGGTGCCCGAGGATGAGGTCGCGTCCCTGCTGGCCTGGTCGGACGCCCTGGTGCTGCCCTACCGGGAAGCGAGCCAGAGCGGAGTCGCGGCGGCCGCGATCTCGTCAAGACGCTGGGTGGTGGCGACCCGCGTGGGCGGCCTGAAGGAGCAGTTCCGCGATGAGCGGCTGGCCCTGATGTGCGAGCCCGATCCGGCCAGCATCGCCGCCGCGATCGCCGAACTTGCGGCGAGCGCTCCAGACACGCCGGACTCCCCGAAGGAGGCGGCCTGGCCCGACACCATGGCCGACCTCCTCGCCCGGCTCGAGGCCGCCTTCGGCCCATTCGCCCCCGTGCCGCTCGCGTTCCCGAACCCGCACGGGCCCGGGGACGCACGACGTCCTAGAGCGACCGTGCGTCCGCGACTGTCACCCGCGTCCGGATGAGCTTCTCGATGTCGCGCAGGTAACTGCGCTCCGCGGTGTCGCAGAAGCTGATCGCCACGCCCGCGTTCCCGGCCCGCGCCGTCCGCCCGATCCGGTGCACGTAGCTCTCCGGCACGTTGGGCAGCTCGAAGTTGATGACGTGCGTGATCCCGTCCACGTCGATGCCGCGCGCCGCAATGTCGGTCGCCACCAGGACCCGCACCCCGCCATCGCGGAACTGTTCCAGCGCCCGCTCCCGCTGGCCCTGGCTCTTGTTGCCGTGAATCGCTGCCGCCTGCACCCCCGAGCGTCCGAGATGCTCGCAGACCCGATCCGCCCCATGCTTCGTCCGGGTGAAGACCAGGGCCCGTCCCTCGGCAGTCCCGCGCAGCACGCGGGCCAGCAGGTTGCGCTTCTCCGCCTGTTCGACGAAGACCACGCGCTGCTCGACCCGCTCGGCAGTAGTGGCCATCGGCGTCACCGCGACCCGGGTCGGGTTGCGCAGCAGGCTCGATGCGAGCTGCGCGATCTCCTTCGGCATGGTCGCCGAGAAGAACATTGTCTGCCGCTCCCGCGGCAGCATCGCCACGATCCGCTTGATCGGCACCACGAAGCCGAGATCGAGCATGTGATCGGCTTCGTCGAGCACCAGGACCTCGACCGCATCGAGCCTCAGCGCGCCGTCGCCGATATGGTCGAGCAGACGCCCCGGCGGGCCGACCACCACGTCGAGGCCGTTGGCGACGGCGCGCGCCTGCTTGCCCTTCGGCACGCCGCCGAACATGACCGCCACCCGCAGGCTGGTCTCGCGACCATACGCCGCGAAGCTCTCCGCGATCTGCGCCGCGAGCTCACGTGTCGGCGCGAGCACCAGCACCCGCGTCGAGCGGTGGGCTGCCCGCTTCGGATAGGCCATCAGCCGGTGCAGGATCGGCAGCGCGAAGGCCGCCGTCTTGCCGGTGCCGGTCTGCGCGATGCCCTCGACATCGCCTCCCGCGAGGGCCGGTGGTATCGCCTGGATCTGGATGGGAGTGGGCCGGCTATATCCCTCGGCAGCCAGCGCCTTGAGGAGCGGGGCCGCGAGGCCGAGCGCCTGGAAGTTTGTCACTATCTTGTTGTCTTTCTCTCGTGCACGAAATGGCTGGTCGGACCAGCGGGCGCCCGGACGAACTGGCGCTTGCGATCGTTCCCGAGCGGGAATTCCCGCGTCATCGTGCACGGCGGTTGTGGTGATCCAGACCTCCTATGTCAAGCAAGCCTGACCTTGACGGGAAGGCGGAGCACGCCCATCCGCTGCCGATGGCGTCGATCCTGAGCGAGGGCTATGTCGGCCTCGAGAACCAGGCGCTTGGCCTTGCCGAGGCAGCCGGCCTTGCTGCTTTGACCTGCCGCATCGTGCCACGTCCGTTCTGGTCGCGTCTGCCGGCGCGGGTCTGGCCACGCCCCCTCACGGCCGTCGACGGGCTGGACGGCATCGCCGACGGACTGATCATCGCCGCCGGCGGAACCGCGGCTTCGGTGGCAGCCGCACTGAAGCGACGTGACCACCGGCCGGTGGTGCAGGTGCAGAACCCGCGCCTGCCGCTCGAGCGGTTCGACCTGGTGGTCGTCAACCGGCATGACGAGATCACCGGGCCGAACGTGATCGTGACCCGCACGGCCCTGCATCGCGCGACCGCACCGCGTCTGGCCCAGGCCCGCCTCGACTGGAGCGACCGGCTCCGGGCGATCGCCGAAGGCCGCCCGCTGGTGGCGGTTCTTCTCGGCGGCTCGAACGGTCGGCTCCGTTTCGACCGCCCGGTCGCTGAGATCCTGGCCGCTCAACTCGCCGCCATGGCCGGACGCGACGCGGTCGCGGTCGCGGTCACTCCTTCGCGCCGCACCGATCCGGACGTCGCGGCCACGTTCCGGCAAGCGATCGAGCCGCGCGGCGGGGTCGGGGACGGGGAGGGCGACAACCCCTATTTCGGCCTGCTCGCGGCGGCCGACGCGATCGTGGTCACGGCCGACAGCATCTCGATGGTCTCCGAGGCGGTCGCCACCGCAGCGCCGGTCCTGGTGGCCGACCTGCCAGGCCGCTCCCGCCGCATCGGCCTGTTCCTTCGAGGGCTGCGCGAAGCCGGGCGGATCCGCTCGTTCGCGGGGCGCCTGGAGCGCTTCCACGCGCAGCCACTCGACGACACTCCGCAGGCGGGGCAGGAGATGCGCCGTCGCCTGGGTTTGTGACCCCGGCCGGCCGGAGATTCCGATGCTCGACATCCTCACCTTCGATGCCCGCCAGGGCGGCAACGTCCTCTACAAGGCCTTCGCCCATCCGCTCGCGGCGGAGCGCCTCGACCGGCTCGCGCGACGTCTCGAGGCCGCACCCGGCTTGGCGGTCTACGACCCCGACGGCATCGCCGACGCCCTGTTCGCGCTCGCGCCGCTGCTGCCGAACCCCTCCGCGTTGCTGGTCCACGATGTCGAGCAGCTGGGACGTCGACGGTTCGGCACCGAGACGGTCGGCCTCGACCGGCTCACCGCGCTGGATGAACGAACCCTGCTCATAGCCGCGTTCGATGCCGGCCGGATCGTCGGACGCATCCGCCATCTCGTCGCGGGCGAGATCGACATCGTCACCCTCGACGACGTCAAGCTGCCGGCCGCCATGCTCACCAATCCGCGCACCTATCTCGACCGGCTCAATTTCGCGACCAATTTCGCCTTCTTCCGCGACAGCGAAGGCCTGTCTACCCGCCTGGTGACCGCGAACTACTGGTCCAACTACGGTGCGAACGATGTCCGGCTCTGGTGCCGCCTGTTCGGCGCCGATGGCGGCGTGCTCGCCGACTGGGACCAGCCCGTCGCCCCCGGCCCATCGGGCATCGTCCTCGACAGCCGCGAAATCCGCGCCCGCTTCGGCCTGCCCGAGTTCACCGGCCAGCTATTCATCCACGCGATCGGCGTCGCCGGCCACGACGTGGTAAAATATGCGCTCGACACGGTCGGCTCGGACAACGAGGTCAGCCTGTCCGTCACCCATGACGCCAACGCGTGGCCCTCCGAGCGCTATGCCGGCCTGCCGGCTCCCGACGCAGGCGAGCGCGTGACGCTGTGGCTGCAGAACAGCCATGCGGCGCCGATCCCCGCCGGCGCCGTCTCGTTCGATCGGATGGGCGCCGAGCAGCCGGTCCCGATCGCCCGCGAGATCGGGCCATTCGAGACCGTTCCCGTCGACATCGGCAGCCTGCTGCCCGGGCTCGTCTGGCCGGCCCAGATCGAGCTTCGCGCAGGCCGGCACATCGTCCGCCCGCGCTACGAGGTGCTTCGGCACGGCCGCACCCGGATCGCGCACATGAACGTCGAGCGTGCTGATCTCCGGCCCGACCCCGGCATCCCGCGTCTGGCCGCCTCGCTCGGACGCGGCTTCCTGCTGCCGTTCCCGATCCTGCCGCCGGCCCGCTTCCGCACCGAGGTGCAGCCGACCCCGATGGCGCACACCCAGACCAGCCTGCCGCTGCGACTCGACGTGTTCGCGGCCGACGGCCGTCTCCTGCGCCAGCGCTTCCTCGGCAACCTGCCGCGCCGCTTCGATCTCGCGTTCGATTTCGAGGAGGAGGAGGCGTCGAGCCTCGGCGACGAAGGCGGCCATGCCGAACTGGTCTATGATTTCCGCGACGGTGGCGAAGCGGACGGCTGGATGCACGCTCTCGTGCGCTATCACGACCGCGCCAGCCTGCATTGCGCCGAGACCAGCTTCGGCGCGCACATGTTCAACACGATCATGACATATCGCGGCGAACCGCAATCCTACGCCGGGCCACCGCCGGGCCTGTCGACCCGGCTGTTCCTCAAGCTCGGCGACGCCGGCCGCCACAGCTTCGCGGCCCTCATCTATCCCGCCTCGAACCGGTGGCACGCGGCATCGACGACCACGCTGCACCTCCATGCCGGCGACGGCGGCGAACTTGCCGAGCGCTCGGTGGCGATCGCCTGCTCGGGCTCGACACTCGTCTTCCCGCACGAGCATTTCGGGCCTTCACTGATCGAGCGCGCCGGCACCGCCGGCTACGTCATCATCCGCGACCAGACCTGCCGGCTGTTCGGCTATCATGGACAGATGGATCAGCGGGGCGGCTTCTCGCTCGACCACATGTTCGGCTTCTGAGGCCCAGCGTGACATCCGGATGGTGGGCGCGACAGGGATTGAACCTGTGACCCCCGCCGTGTGAAGGCGATGCTCTCCCGCTGAGCTACGCGCCCATCCGCGGTCACAGTTCGTAGAGAGAGGCCGTTCGGTTGGCAACTCTTCCCTGCCGCTTTACAGCGCCGGACCGACAAGCGACCTTGCGATCCCGCAACACCGATCGGAAGGAACAATTCCGTGGTTCGACCTTTCATCCTGGGCGCGGCGATCCTCGCCGCCTCCTCCATGGCTCTCGCCCAGACCACGACGAGCCCTGGCAAGGCGCCTGCGACATCGGCCGCTCCGGCCACCGCGGCGGGCTCCGTCGCGCAATACGCGTCGCAGAGCGACGCCACGGCCAAATGCGGGAGCGACACCGTCGTCTGGGCGAACGCCACGTCCAAGGTGTTGCACCCCAGCGGCGACCGCTATTTCGGCAAGTCCAAGCACGGCTTCTTCACCTGCGAGAAGAGCGCCATGGCGGCCGGCTATCACATGGCGGGTCACCGCAAGCACGCCGCCAAGTCGGCCTGATCGGCACGTGAGCACCCATGGGTCAGGCAGGCGCACCAGCGTTCCCGAGATCCGCGCCCGCAAGGGCGGATCGCCGATCGTCAGCCTGACCGCCTACACTGCACCGATGGCGCGCCTGCTCGACCCGCACTGCGATATGCTGCTGGTGGGCGACAGCCTCGGGATGGTCGTCTACGGCCTGCCCAGCACGCTTCCGGTCACGCTCGAGATGATGATCGGCCACGGCGCCGCCGTCGTCAGGGGATCGTCGCACCCCTGCATCCTGGTCGATCTGCCGTTCGGTAGCTACCAGGAGAGCCCCGAGCAGGCGTTCCGGGCCGCCGCCCGCATCCTCCAGGAGACGGGTGCCGCCGCCGTCAAGCTCGAGGGCGGAAGCGCCATGGCCCCCACGGTCCGTTTCCTCGTCGAACGCGGCGTACCGGTCTGCGGCCATGTCGGCCTGATGCCGCAAGCGGTGAACGTCGCCGGGGGCTTTCGCGCGACCGGCCGCAGCGGAGACGACGCCTTGCGCATCGTCGCCGACGCACTGGCGATCGAAGCCGCCGGCGCATTCGCCATCGTGATCGAGGGTACGGTCGAGCCGGTTGCCGCCGAGATCACCCGCACTGTCGCGATCCCGACCATCGGCATCGGCGCATCCGCGCAATGCGACGGACAGATTCTGGTCAGCGACGACGTGCTCGGACTTTTTACCGATTTCACGCCACGCTTCGTCCGCCGCTACGCCGATCTCGGCGGCGCCGTCTCGGAAGCGGTCGCCGCCTACGCCGCCGACGTCACCGCACGCCGCTTCCCCGGACCCGAACACATCTTCAAATCAAGGCCTATTCGTTCAGAACCAGTGGCCTAGGCGATCAGGTCTACGCTGGAGATCAGCCGCACTCCTGCATCGGCGAACCGCTGACGTATCGACGCTTCGCTGCCGATGGCTCGCGTCGCGTCCTCGACGACATAGGCCTCGAAACCGGCCTGCACGGCATGCTCCGCCGACCAGGCGACACAGTAGTCGAGCGCCAGGCCGCAGAAGAGCACCCGGCGCATGCCCAGGTCGTGCAAGGCGCCGGCGAGCCCGGTCGGCGTCTTGCGGTCGTTCTCCAGGAATGCCGAGTAGCTGTCGATCTCCCGGCGGGTTCCCTTCCGCACTACGAGTTCGACCGGGCAAGCATCGAGATCGGGATGCAGTCCCGCGCCGGGCGTTCCCTGGATCGCGTGATCCGGCCAGAGTGTCTGCCGCCCATAGGAGAGGTCGACTTCGTCGAACGGCGCTCGCCCTTGATGCTGCGAGGCGAACGACGCGTGGCCCTCGGGATGCCAGTCCTGCGTCGCGAAGGCGCGCAGCGACAATCGTCGCAACAGACCGTTGATCGTCGGCACGACCGCATGACCGTCCGGCACCGGCAGCTCGCCACCTTGCATGAATGTCGGCTGGACATCGATGATCCCCAGCATGTCCTGGGTCCGATCGACCCTCACTGCGAGAACAGCTCCACGGCGGCGCGCCTAGCCACCGAGCGAAGCGCCCAACGCGTCCGCCACCCGGCGCGCGAACCGGGCCGGTTCCGCCGGCGGTTCGCCGTCCTGGATTCGCGCGAGATCGAGCAGCAGATGCGCCGCCTCATCGACGCTCTCCCCGTTGGTCGCGCGGGACGCGAGCGAGCGTACGAGCGAATGCCGCGGGTTCAGCTCGAGTACCGGCGGGGAAGGCGGCAGCGACTGTCCGCTCCGTCGCATCAGCCGCTGCATCTGCAGATCGGGTCCCGCACTGGAAGCCCCGAGAACGACGGCGCTGTCGACGAGCCTGTCGGACGATTTCGCGTCAACGACCGCATCGCCGAGCGCGGTCTTGATCGCCGCGACCAGCGCGGTCAGATCCGCCGCCTCCGACGTGTCGCTCTGTTCGGGCGCGTGCTTCGTCAGGTCGGCCACTCCCTGCGTCACGCTGCGAAGCTTCTTCTCCTCGAATTGATACAGCCGGTCCGGCCAGAATGCGTCCACCGGGTCGGCCAGCAGCAGCACTTCCAGGCCGCGCGCCCGAAAGCCCTCGAGTTGCGGGGATGCCGCGAGCGCGGTGACATTGTCGCCGGTCAGATGATAGATCGCATCCTGCCCTGGCTTCATCCGCCCGACATACTCGGCGAGCGTCGTCCAGCCCTCGACCGCGGACGACTTGAAGCGCGACAGACCGGCGACCTCGGTCCGGTGTTCCGCGTCCTCCCAGATCCCCTCCTTGATCGTCGGCCCGAAATTCTCCCAGAATTTCGCGTAGTCCGCTGCGTCCTTGGCGCGTGTCTTGAGCTCGCCGAGCACCCGGCCTGTGACCGCCTTGCGTATGCGGGCCAGCACCGGCGTCGATTGCAGCATCTCTCGCGAGACGTTCAGCGGCAGGTCTTCGGTGTCGACCACGCCACGCACGAAGCGGAGGAAGGGCGGCAGCAATTCCGCATCGTCGGTGATGAACATCCGGCGTACGTGAAGGCGGATCCGGCTCTCGCGCTGCTGCTCGAGCGGCTCGAACGGGCGGGCGCCGGGCACGAACATCATCGCGGTGAACTCGAGTGCGCCCTCGGCGCGCCAGTGCAGCGTCGCCCAGGGCTCGTCGAAGGCGTGCGCGACGTGGTGGTAGAACTCGGTCGTCTGCTCCGCCGTCAGTTCCGATTTCGGCTTGCGCCAGATCGCCGTTCCCTCGTTGGCCGCAACCTCGTTCCCGTCGCGCAGGATGGTGATCGGCAACGTGACGTGATCGGCCCACTTCCTGACGATCGTCTCCAGCCGGTAGGCTTCGAGGAACCCGGTCGCATCGTCTCGGACGTGCAAGATGATGTCGGTCCCCGCCTGCTCGCGGGTCGCGGGGGCGATGGTGTAGGTGCCGCGTCCGTCGGACGCCCAGCGCCAAGCCTCTTCGCTGCCGACCCGTCTCGACACCACCTCGACCCGCTCGGCCACCATGAAAGCCGCATAGAAGCCCACCCCGAACTGGCCGATCAGGCTGGGGCGTTCGTCAGGCGGTGCGCTGCTCAGGGTCTCGCCGAAGGCCCGCGTCCCGGATCGCGCGATCGTGCCGAGATTGAGCATCAGGTCCTCGCGCGCCATGCCGATCCCGTCATCGCTGATGGTGATCAGCTTGGCGTCCTTGTCCGGGACGATCCGCACCTTCGCGCCCTCGGGAAGCGACATCGCCGGCTCGGTGAGCGCCTCGAACCGACGTCGATCGGTCGCATCGGCGGCGTTGGCGACGAGTTCGCGCAGGAAGATCTCGCGGTCCGAGTACAACGAGTGCACCACCAGATCGAGCAGACGCCCCACCTCGGCGCCGAACTCGCGCTGCTCCTCATGCCCTGTCCCGGATGGACTCGTGTCATTCGCATCGACCATGATGACCTCCCGGCTGAACTCTGGACGCGCGCGATATGAACGCGCCCCGCGCCGGAATCAATGCGATACCAAGGTCAGGCAGCCACGCCGCTCAGAAATGCTGAGGCGCCATCATGCGCGACGCGAGCGCGATGGGACGGCCTCGATAATCGGCGAGGCCGCGACCCATACCCGATGAAAGGATCGCCGGCCGTGGATTGTATCGCGCCGCGACGAAGGTGGACGGCGTCTCGCCGAACGGCGAGCCTGTCGTCCCGCTCGAGGCGGTCGCCACATCCCTCGGCGGCCTGGGCCTCCGATCCGCTTGCTCATGATTTTCGGAGGACGGGACAGGGCCGTCCCCCTGCGCCCACATCGCCAGGACCTGATTCTGGTAATCGCGCCCGACCTCCGGGGTCAGCGAGTGGTAGGCCGCCGCGGCATGCGGCCAGCTGCCGGTCTGCTCGAACAGGCTGCGCAGGAAGCGGGCAGCGAACATCGCGTTCGTCGTAGGATCGAAGGCGTCCGACAGCGAAGCGAACGCCTCGGGGTGCTGCTTGAGGTTGATCTGCAGGCACCCGACATCAATCGACCTGATGCCCTGCCCCTGGAAGCCGGCGACCGCCGCCATGGCTTCCTGCTTCGTCCGATAGACGTGTCCGGCTCCTTCGACGTTGATCGTCCAGGGCCATGCATCCTGCCTGCCGGTGGCAGGGTCGGTTCGCCCGCTCTCGACCCTGCTGATCGCCGTCAGGAGCTGATCAGGCACACCGGTTGCCCGTTCCGCCGCGACGGTCGCCATGTGGCAGAGCACCCGGTCTGTCGATTGATCATCGGCGCGAGCCGCGCCAAGCCGCCAGACCGACAGCAGGACGAGAGTGACCAGAACCGGCATCGCGCGCATCGGCAGGAGTATGCCGCCAGAAGTCCTGATGCCTCATTAAACCCCGCCTCCTTGACAAAAACGATCACAGGATGGTGCGCTGCAAAAAAATGTATTGACCACCAATCCATCATCGCCTAGTTTTGGGATGTGGCGCTGGCCTTGCCGCGCCACATCTTGGACGTTTCCTCCCTAAACTTGGCGGCACTTCGGTGCCGCCTTTTTTTTATGCCGCGGGCGCCAGCCCGGGACCAGCAGCGAGAAACTCGACCAGGGCGGCCATCAGCCCGTTGAGGTCAGACTGGACGGCTCTGAACCCGCGGCGTTTCTCGTTTCGACGCTCGTCCATGTAGAGGCCGCGCGCGATCTCTATCTGCAGGACATGCACATCTTCGTCCGGCCTGCCGTAATGGCGTGTGACGTACCCGCCAGCATACGGATCGTTGCGTTCGGTCCTGTAGCCTTTCTCCCGCAACCAGTCTTCGACCAGGCTGACGATTTGCGGTGCGCACGACATGCCGTGCGCGTCGCCGAGCACGAAGGACGCTGGCGCCTCGGGCCTGATCCGGTCGCTCGGCATCGAGTGGCAATCGAGCAGGACGCAGCGGCCGAAGGCCCGCCGCGTCGCGTCGATCAGCGCCTGCAACGCCAGGTGATACGGCTCCCAGAACGTCTCGATCCGGTGCCTCGCCTCCTCGAACCGGAGTTTGCGACGGTAGATCATCTCTCCGCTCGCCACCACGCGCGCGATGGTACCGAACCCGGCTGCCACGCGACGGCTCGTCGTGTTGCAGAACGCCGGCAGCATGTCGGGATCGAGCTCCCAGCGCTCCCGGTTGACGTCGCAGAACGCGCGCGGAAAAGACGCCGCCAGCAGCGGCGCGCCCAGGCCAGGTGCGGCGCCGAAGAGTTCATCGACGAAGCTGTCTTCGCTCCTGCGCAACGCGCGTGGGTCGAGTCGAGACGCCGCCAGGAAGTCCGGCGAATACTCCCGCCCCGAATGCGGCGAGGCCAAGATCAGCGCGCAGGCTTGCCTCGCCGGCCGCATCGTCAGGCAGGCAGGCGAGGGCTCGACCGATGCATGGAGAAGGGCGCTCATGCGACATCATCGCCGCCCGACGGCAAGCTGTCATCCATCGAGAATACGAAGGGACGCAGACGGTTGGTGGGCGCAACAGGGATTGAACCTGTGACCCCTACCGTGTCAAGGTAGTGCTCTCCCGCTGAGCTATGCGCCCGCCTGCCGGTCCGGCGATGTTTTCGCCGCCGGTGTTCCTACCGTTCGCCTACCGGCCGCGCAAGCGTCCTCCGGCTCATCCAGCCGCCAGGCCGCCGGCGTCGAGCGCGCCTTGCAGAACCCATGCGGCGCTCGCCCGATCGACCGCCGCGGCCCGCTTGTCGCGACTGAGATCCGCGTCCTCGACGAGAAACCTGTTCACCGCCGCCGACGACAGCCGCTCGTCCCACATCGTTGCAGGCAGCTCGATCAGACCGGACAGATCACGGGCCCAATCACGCGCCGCCTGCGCGGCCGGTCCGAAACTGCCGTCCATCGACAAGGCGAGACCGACGACGAGGCCGCCGACCCCTTGCGCGCGAGCGATCGCGGCGATCTCGGCGGCGTTCCCGGTCAGCTTGCGCCGCGCGAGCGTGCCGAACGGCGAGGCGACGACCAGCCTGACGTCGGACAAGGCGAGACCGATTCGCTTGCGGCCCGGATCGACGCCGAGCAGACGCTGGTGTCGCGACAATCCCGCACGCAGGTCGGCCAGG
>CAXTUK010000042.1:9760-13122 GCA_964247395.1 uncultured Acetobacteraceae bacterium | reverse complement strand
GATCGCGTCCATCGCCGGCGTCGAGCAGGCTGACGGCGTTGGCCGGGCCGCCGCCTTCAATCTCGGCGGCGCCGGCGAGGTCGTCGATGGTGGACATCACACCGCGATAGGCGTCGACCGCGTCGCCGACATGGAGGATGTCGCGCACCTGGCTGCCGTCGCCGAAGAGGGTGATCGGCTCGCCGCGCAGCGCGCTGAGCAGGAAGTGCGCAACCCAGCCCTGGTCCTCGGTGCCGAGCTGACGGGGACCATAGATGCAGCTCATGCGCAGCACGGCGGTGCGCAGGCCGAAGCTCCGTGCATAGTCGAGCACGTACTGGTCGGCGACGCCCTTGCTGCAGCCATAGGGCGTGCAGAAATCGAGCGGTCGCGTCTCGCCGATCCCGTGTTCGCGCGCGATCGGGTCGGTCGGACGATATCCGCCGCCGGTGTTCTCGACCGGCATGTCGGCGAGCTTGCCGTAGACCTTGTTGGTGCTGGCGAACACGATCGGGGTGGACGGGGCGTGCAGGCGCAGCGCCTCGAGCACGCCGAGGGTGCCGGCGGCGTTGACCGCGAAATCATGCGCGGGATCGAGCAGGCTGGAGGTGACGGCGACCTGGCCGGCCAGGTGAAAAACGCACTCGGCGCCGCGGACCTGATCGCGCAGGGCGTCGGTGTCGCGGATGTCGGCGAGGACGGGATGCAACCTCATGCGGTGGCGCGAGGACAACCAGTCGAGATTGCGTTCGACGCCCTGCCGGCTCAGGTCGTCGAAGACGACGACCTCCCTGCCCTCCTGCAGCAACCGGTCGGCGAGATTGCTGCCGATGAAGCCGCAGCCGCCGAACACGACCGTGCGGCGGGCCGGGCGGACGACCCTGGGTGTGGCGAGCGGGCCCGGGCTCATGCGACCAATCCGCGTGCCTCGAGCTGTTGCTTGGCGTCCTCGCCGCTGTCACGCGCCGCCTGCGACCTGATCCAGGCGGCGAGTTCGCCGACCGTGTCCTCGAGCAGGTTCTCGGGCTGGAAACCGAGCAGGGTGCGTGCCTTGCCGATATCGGCGAAGCAGTGGCGGATGTCGCCCTTGCGGGCCTTGCCGAGCAGCATCGGGCCGAGTGCGACGCCCATGGCGTCGGCCAGGATCTCGGCCACCCCGGCGATGGTGTAGGCGTGGCCGCTGCCGATGTTGATCACGTGCCCGGCGGCACCGGGATGTTCCATGGCGAGGCGGAACGCACGCGCGACGTCGCGGACATGGACGAAGTCGCGCTTCTGCCGGCCATCCTCGAAGACCAGCGGGCGCTCGCCGTTGAGCAGGCGGGCGCCGAAATTGGCGAGCACGCCGGTGTAGGGGTTGGAGAGGGCCTGGCCGGGACCGAACACGTTGAAGAGGCGCAGCGCCACCGCGTCGAGCCCGTAGGCGCGGCCGACGATCAGGCAGTTCCGTTCCTGGACGTATTTGGTGACCGCGTAGACCGACGAGAGGTCGGTCCCCTTGGTCTCGTCGGTCGGGACCGGGTGCAGCGCGCTGCCGTCCGCCGACCTAGGATCCCAGCCCGCCTGTCCGTCGGTCAGCAGGCGCCGGACATCGTCGTGGCGCGTCTCGTCCGCTGTCGCGTAGAGGCCCTCGCCATAAACGCTCATCGAGGAAGCGACGACGATCCGGCGGGTTCGCGACGCGATCAGGCGCTCGAGCAGGACGGCGGTGCCGAGATCGTTGCTGCCGACATAGCGCGAGATCTCGTACATGCTCTGGCCGACGCCGACCTCGGCGGCGAGATGGAACACGCCGTCGATGCCGTCGAGCGCCGCGTCGACAAGTTCGGGATCACGGACGTCGCCCACCAGGAGCTCGACGTCGGGATGGAGATCGGGTGGTCCGTCGCCGTGCACCTGGTCGATAAGGCTGTCGATCGCCCTCACTCGATGGCCGGAGGCGAGCAGTTCCTGGCAGAGATGCCGCCCGATGAAGCCCGCGCCGCCGGTGACGAGATAGTGATCCCTCATGGAATTCCTTCTTCGAATCGTCACAGAACCGCGACGTAAGTAGAACATCCTCAGCTTGCGTGCGGTTCCCCGATACGCGCAAGTCGGTCCAGCGCGGGACCGTGACGCCGGGCGCTCGCGAGCGCGTTGGCCCGGGCGAGCACGGGCGGGATCCGGGTCTCCTCGGGGATGGCGAGCAGACCGGCACGGCGTGTCGCCTGGCCAGCCGCGCGCGAGGCGGTGGACGCGACCAGGGGGACCGCGAAGACGAGGCCGATCAGCACCGGCAGCGTCCAGAGCATCAGCGGCAGCGACACGGCATAGGCGAAGCCGGCGAGCAGGATGCCGGCCACGGTATGCAGCCGGTAGCTGCGCCAGACGGCGGCGAGCGGAACGCTGCCGTCGTCGCGTCGCTGCGCGTTCCACCCGGAATCCCGCCCGGCGAGGATCGAGGCGACGGCGCCGGTCTGGAGCAGCATGGCGACGGGCGCGATCAGGCCGCCGATCAGGGTTTCGAGCATGAGCGAGACGAACAGGCGCGGCGTGCCGCCGGCGGCACGTCGGGACCGGCGATCGGCGAGCAGGGCCATGAACGCGAGCAGCTTGGGCGCCAGCAGCACGAGGATGGTGCCGAGGAAGACCCACTTGGCGAGCACCGGATCGACGTGCGGCCAGTTCGGGAACAGGCGGCGGGTGGCGCCGAAATACGCGGGCTTGATGAAGTGCGACTGCAGCGAGATCAGCACGCCGGCGAGCAGGAAGACCAGCCAGAGCGGCGAGGTGACGTAGCTGCCGATGCCCATCATCATGTGCATCCGGCTGACCCAGTGCAGGCCGCGCGCTGGAACGACCTTGGCGTGCTGGAGATTGCCCTGGCACCAGCGGCGATCGCGGATGGCGATGTCGGTGAGCGAGGGCGGGCTCTCCTCGTAAGAACCGGGAAGGCCGGGAACCATGTGGATCGCCCAGCCGCCGCGCCGCATCAGCGCCGCCTCGACGAAATCGTGGCTCAGGACATGGCCGCCGAACGGCTTGCGGCCGGTCAGATGCGGCAGTCCGGCGGTCGCGGCGAAGGCGCGGGTCCGGATGATGGCGTTGTGGCCCCAGTAGTTGCCCTCCGAGCCGTGCCACCAGGCGATGCCGTGGGCGATCAGCGGCCCGTAGACGCGGCCGGCGAACTGCTGGGTGCGGGCGAACAGGGTGGCGCCGTTGACGATCACCGGGAGGGTCTGGATGAGACCCACGGTCGGGTTCGCCTCCATCGCCGCCGACAGCCGGACCAGGACGTCGCCTTGCATGAGGCTGTCGGCGTCGAGAGTGACCATGTGCGGGTAGGCGCCCCCGAAGCGGCGGACCCACTCGGCGATGTTGCCTGCCTTGCGCCCGGTGTTGAC
>CAXTUK010000042.1:0-9724 GCA_964247395.1 uncultured Acetobacteraceae bacterium | reverse complement strand
GGCTGCCGGCTTCGCCCACCGCGTCGCGGAGATCGAGGAAGGCGGCCTCCTCGGCGATCCGGATCCCGGGATCGGTGGTGTCGCTGAGGATGAAGACGTCGAAGGCTTCGAAGCGGTCGCAGGCGACGAGGTCCTCGACCATCGCCTGGAGGCCGGCGGCGACGCGGACCGGATCCTCGTTGTAGGTGGGCATCAGCAGGGCGGTGCGCACGCGCAGGCTCGGCATCGGACCGTCCGGGTCGATGCCGAGCCCCTTGCCGCCGCCGGCGAGCATCGAGACGAAGCCGCCGAGCGCGCTGGTCAGCGCGAGCGCGATCCAGGCGAAGAGGCTGACGAAGAGTGCGACGACCAGCACGCCGAGCGCGGTGACGGCGGTGGCGTTGAGCACGCGGTTCATCTCGTAGGTGGCGAAGGCGGCGAGGAGTGCGGCGCCGCCGACGACGAACAATCGGCGGAGCGCCAGGCCGCGCGGGGCAGTGGGCGGGCGTCCGCGAGGAATGTCCGGCGCGGTCGCGAGCGACTGCGTCTCCATCGCCAGCGGCGCCTCGTCGGGGAGTGGCCCGAGGATGCTCATGCCGTCCAACGATAGATCCAGGTTTCGGTGAGCGGCCTGCTGTCGGCGTTGAGGATGCGGGCATGCAGGTCGACCAGCTTCTCGCCGCCCGGAACGAGCTCGAAGATCAGGCGCCAGCCTTCGACATGCGGGTTGGGCATGCCGTTCACGTTCCTGATCGCGCCCCTGGATGCGCCGATGTCGAGCGTGGGCCTGGGGTCGGCGGCCTCGCCCTGCCCCGCGGCGCCGGCGAAGGGGAGCTTGATCTGGCGCGCGGGCGGATCGGCGCCGGCGCCGATCCTGGTGTCGACGGCGCGGCCGAGCTCGGTCGGCAGCCCGTCCCAGCCCCAGTGCATGCGGTAGGTGAAGGCATACTCGCCACCCTTGGCGAGCTTGTCGCGTGGTCGCCAGAAAGCGACGATGTTGTCGTTGACCTCGTTCGGGCTGGGCAGCTCGATGAGGTCGACCGCACCCGCGCCCCAGGCGCCGACCGGCTCGATGAACAGGCTCGGGCGGGTCTGGTAGTCGAGCGCCAGGTCCTGGTAGTCGGCGAAGGCGCGCTTCCGCTGCAGCATGCCGAAGCCGCGCGGGTTGGTGTCGACGAAGGACGTGAACTGCAGGTCGACGGGGTTGTCCAGCGCGCGCCAGATCTGTTCGCCGCCACCGGTCCAGAACGACAGGCCGTCGCTGTCGTGGGCGGCGGGGCGCCAGTCGTCGAAACGCGCGTGGTTGTTGGCGTCGAAATCGAACATGCCGGTCAGCGGCGCGATGCCCGACTCGGCGATGTCGACGCGCGGGTAGAGCACGCTCTCGGTATCAAAGATGGTGCTCTGGCCGGGACGGATGGTGAAGCGGAAGGCGCCCGCGGCACTCGGCGTGTCGAGCAGGGCGTGCACCACGACCGCGTCGGCGCCGGGTTGCGGGCGTTCGAGCCAGAAGGCGCGAAAGCGGGCGAACTCCTCGCCCTTGGGATCGCCGGTGCCGATCGCGAGGCCGCGCGCGGACAGGCCGTAGGTCTGGCCCCGGGCGACGGCACGGAAATAGCTCGCACCCTGGAAGACGCAGACCTCGTCATAGTAGTCGGGCCGGTTGAGCGGGGTGTGCAGGCGACAGCCGGAGTAGCCGAGCATGTCCGGCACCTTCAGCTTGGGGTCGGCGTAGTCGAAGACGTCCGGGTCGTAGGGCACCGGCTTGGCCTGGCCGTCGGCGACCTCGAACATGTCCACCCGTTCGGCGAACAGGAAGCCGCGCGGCAGGAACTCGGCGGTGAAGCGCAAGTTCTGGCCGGCCCACAGCGCGCGCTCCTTGCGGAAGCGGATGCCGCGATAGGCGTCGAAGTCCAGATGCGCGACCGGCACCGGCAGCCTCGTGTCGGGCCGGGCGAACGGATGCTGGGAAACCGCACGCGCGAGCGCGCGTACGGTCGAACCGTCGAAAGCACCCGGCGCCGGCGCGGGTGTCGTCGTCCTGGCGGCGCGGGCGGCGGGCGCGAGCAGGGTCGCGGTCGTGGCGGCGAGGAGGTGGCGTCGATGCAAGCTGGTGTCCTTCCGGGCTCGATGCGTCGGTAGGGCAGCCTTATGGCGGTTTTCGGGCCCGGCTTCGCGGCGTCATCCGCTCGCCGCCGCGACGGTTGCGTTCCTGGCGGCCTCGGCGAGGGTCGGACGGATGTGCACGGCATCGATCATGATCCGCGCGGTCGCGCCGGCATTCATCAGCTCGAGTACCTTTTCCAAGTTCGCGCATCTTGCCGCTGTCGCTCATTGAACGGCGTCCGACCCTGATTGCACGGCCGGACACGCGCGCCTCGGTTTCGGTCATGCCGATGCGGCCGAGCTCCGGGTCGGTGAATATCGAATAGACATCGGCGGCGAGCCGGGCCGAGGCGATCATCGCCTTGCTCGGGTTGCATCCGAAATTGACGCAGGATCCCCAGGTGCTCCCGCTCGAACAGCGCCACGGACTGGCCTGCCTCGGCCGCGCCCGTGCGAGCGGAACACCGGCCTCACCGCCGCCGATAATGGCGGTCCGGACCATCGATTCGATCATCGTGCTGCCTCCGTTGGATGACGGGAGATGGTCGCGGCCGAGCCGCAGTCGAGACTTGCTCCTTGGCTTCGGCGTCCGCGAATCGTGAACGGAAAAGCACTCGCGTGTCCAGCTTGTTCTCTTTATGTTCCTCACATTCTGGTTCAGCCAGGAACAGTCAGGGACATGAGTAGAATTAAAAGCAATGCTGCAAAATCAGGTTTGTGGCAGCCGAAACCCTCGAACGCACCGATCTTCGGCATCGGAGGTCGAAGGCTTGCGCGCAACGATCGCGCGGATCGAACGGCCGTCGGCACCAAGGCCGCCGGCTGCCCTGCGGTTCGGGATCGAGGCGATCGACCGGCGGCTTGCTGGTGGCGGCCTGGGAGCGGGGCTGCACGAGTTCGCAGGTCACGGGGCGGACCGCGAGCATGCGACGGCGCCGGTGCTGCTGGCGGCCCACCTGGTGGCGCGCGGCCCGGACCATCGCGCACCGGTGCTGTGGGTGACGGAGCGGCGTGACCTGTTCGCGCCGGGGCTGTTGGCGGCGGGCTTGCGTCCGGACCGGCTGATCGTCGTCGAGGCGCCTGGCCAGGCGCTCGCTGCGATGGAGGAGGCGGCGCGCGTCGCTTGCCTGGCGGGGGTTGTCGGGGAGTTCTCGTCGGCGCTCACGGCCAGGGCGTCGCGTCGATTGCAACTCGCGGCGGAGGCGGCCGGGGTGGCGGTTCTGGCGATACGCCGGCCGCGCCATGCGGGAATGCCGGTCGACGCGCCGAATGCGGCCACGACGCGGTGGCGCGTGGGATGCGTGCCGTCAGCGCCTGTGGATGCGCTCGAAGCGGGTCCGTTCTCGCTGAGCATGGGCCGTGCACGCTGGCGGCTCGACCTCGTGCGCGCGCGCGGCGCCGAGCCGGCGTCCTGGATCGTGGAGGCGTTCGATGAGACGGGTCGTCTCGCTCTACCTGCCCTATCTGCCGACCGATCTGCTGCGCCGGCGCGGCGGGCTGCCGGCGGGACCGCTGGTGACCGCGCTGCATGACGGACGCCAGTTGACGATCGGAGCCGCGGATGCGGCATCGGTGTGGCTCGGGTTGCGGCCCGGCTTGCCGATCGGACAGGCGCAGGCGCGATTGCCCGGGCTGGTGGTGGCGCCGGCGGCGCCGGACCGCGATGCGGCGTCGCTGCGCCGGATCGCCAGGCTGTGCCTGCGGTATGCGCCGCTGACGGCGCCGGCGGCGCCGGATGGGGTGTGGATCGATGCGACCGGCAGCGCGCATCTGTTCGGCGGCGAGCGGCGGATGCTGGGTTCGCTGGTCAGACGCTTCGAGGCGGACGGTTTCGAGGCGCGGGCGGCGATCGCCGGGACGCCGGGGGCCGCGCATGCGATGGCGCGGTTCGGGGCGCTCGAAAATCACATCGCGGTGGTGGCGCCGGGCGGCGAGCAAGCGGCGCTGGCCGCGCTGCCGATCGAGGCGTTGCGTCTGGATGCGCAGACCTGCCGCGATCTGCGGCTGATCGGGCTCGACACGGTGGGCTCGCTCGCTTCGATGCCGCGCGGGCCGCTCGCGCGCCGGTTCGGAGCCGCGGTCGGGATGCGGCTCGACCAGGCGTTCGGAGACGTTCTGGAACCGATCCGGCCGCAGCCGCCGTCGCGGCCGGTCGCGTCCCGGCTTGGGTTCGTCGAGCCGCTGCTGACGGCGGACGCGTTCGCGGCCGTGATCGAGCGACTGGTAGGGGACGTGTGCATCCGGCTGGAGACGTCGGGTCTGGGCGCGCGCCGGCTCGAACTCGAGTTCGAGCGGGGCGGCGGGACGGGGCAGATGGTGCGGGTGGCGATCGCGCGGCCGGTGCGCGACAGGCGGCGGCTCTCGCGGCTGCTGGCCGAGCGGATCGAGACGGTCGATCCAGGGCTGGGCGTGGAGGCGATGCGGCTGTCGGTCAGGAGCGCCGACCGGCTGGATGCGATGCAGGTGGATGCGCCGTTCGGCGACGGCGGGTTCAGCGAGGGCGTGTCGCCGCTGGTCGACACGCTGATCAACCGGCTGGGCGCGGACCGGGTCTGGCGGCCGGCGCCGTTGCAGAGCGACGTGCCGGAGCGGAGCGTGGCGCGGGCGGAACCGCTGTCGGTTGGTGATGAGACGTGGCCCGCGGATCTGCCGCGGCCGGTGCGGCTGTTCGATCCGCCGCAGCCGGTGGAGGTGATGGCGCTGATGCCTGACCACCCGCCGGCGAGCTTCACTTGGCGTCGGGTGCGCCACCGGGTGCGCCATGCGGACGGGCCGGAGCGGATCGCCGGGGAGTGGTGGCGCCGGGCGGGCGAGGTCAGCGCGCTGCGGGACTATTTCCGGGTCGAGGACACCGAGGGACGCCGGTTCTGGCTGTTCCGGCGTGGCAACGGGCTCGATCCAGCAACCGGCGACATGCGCTGGTTCCTGCACGGATTGTTCTGAGATGATTGTCGCGGGTCCGGAGGCGCCCGCCCCCGGCGGGGCTCGGGGCAGAGCCCCGAACTCTTATGTCGAGCTACAGGCGACAACGAACTACTCGTTCCTGCGCGGCGCCAGCCATCCGGAAGAGCTGATGGCCCAGGCGCGCGCGATGGGCCACGAGACGCTCGCGGTGACCGACCGCAACACGCTGAGCGGGATCGCGCGGTCGCACCAGAGGGCGCGCGAGGCGGGTCTGCGACTGGTGGTCGGGTGCAGGCTCGACCTGTCGGACGGGATGTCGGTGCTGGTCTACCCCGAAAACAAGCCGGGATGGTCGGGGCTGTGCCGGCTGCTGACGCACGCCAAGCGACGCGGCAAGAACTGCTTCGACCTCGACTGGCGGGAGTTCCGGGCCGCCAGCGACGGACTGCTGGTGGCAATGGTCGACGGGCGAGTGGACGAGGCGCTGCCAAGGCGGCTGGCCGAACTGCGCGAAGCGGTCGGCGACCGGGCTTTCCTCGCGATGTCGTGGCGGCGGCGGCCGGACGATGCGGTGCGCCTGCGTGCGCTGGGCGAGGCGGCGCGCCATGCGCGGGTGACGCCGTTGGCGGTGGGCGACGTGCTGTACCACGCGCCGCCGCGCCGGATCCTGCAGGACGTGATGACCTGCATCCGCGAGGGCTGCACGATCGATGCGGCGGGTTTCCGCCGGGAGCGCTCGGTCGACCGGCATCTGAAATCGCCCGGCGAGATGGAGCGATTGTTCGAGCGGCACCGGGATGCGGTGGAGGCGACCGGGGAGCTGGCGGCACGCGCGCGGTTCTCGCTCGACGCGCTGCGCTACCAGTATCCGGGCGAGGCGGACGAGAGGGAGACGGCGCAGGAGGCGCTGGTCCGGCTGTGCCGCGAGGGGGTGCGCGGGCGTTATCCGGGCGGGGCGCCGGCCGAGGTCACGGTGCAGCTCGAGCGCGAGCTGGCGCTGATCGGCGGCCTCGGCTACGCGCCGTATTTCCTGACGGTGCACACGATCGTGCGCGAGGCCGACCGGCGCGGCATCCTGTGCCAGGGGCGCGGCTCTGCGGCCAATTCGGTGGTCTGCTTCGTGCTGCGGATCACCGCGATCGATCCGGTGGCGTCCTCGCTGTTGTTCGAGCGGTTCATCTCGGCCGAGCGGCACGAGCCGCCCGACATCGACGTCGATTTCGAGCACGAGCGGCGCGAGGAGATGATCCAGTTCGTCTACGAGCATTACGGGCGCGATCGGGCGGCGCTATGCGCCACCGTGATGCGGTTCCGCTCGCGCGGCGCGGTGCGCGATGTCGGCAAGGTGATGGGGCTGACCGAGGACGTGACCGGGGCGCTGGCCTCGCAGGTCTGGGGCTGGTCGGAGGACGGGGTCGACGAGAGCCATGCGGCGGGGCTGAACCTCAATCTCGACGACCGGCGGCTGCGGCTGACGCTGGAGATCGCGCGCGAACTGATCGGTTTCCCGCGCCAGCTGGGCACGCATCCGGGCGGGTTCGTGCTGACCGACGACGCGCTCGCCGACCTGGTGCCGATCGAGCCGGCGGCGATGGACGGACGTCAGGTCGTGGTCTGGGACAAGGACGACATCGACACGCTGCGCTGGATGAAGGTCGACGTGCTCGGATTGGGCATGCTGGGCTGCATGCGGCGCGCGTTCGAGCTGCTGCGCGCGCATCGCGGCATCGTGCTGGAGATGGCGACGATCCCGCAGGAGGATCCGGCGACCTACGCGATGATCCGGCGCGCCGACACGCTGGGGACGTTCCAGATCGAGAGCCGGGCGCAGATGTCGATGCTGCCGCGGATGAAGCCCCGGACGCTGTACGATCTGGTGATCGAGGTGGCGGTGGTGCGGCCGGGGCCGATCCAGGGCGACATGGTGCATCCGTATCTGCGGCGCCGGGAAGGACTGGAGCAGGTGACGTATCCGACGCCCGAGCTCGAGCGGGTGCTGGGCAAGACGCTGGGCGTGCCGCTGTTCCAGGAACAGGCGATGCAGGTGGCGATCGTCTGCGCGGGGTTCACGCCGGGGGAAGCGGACCAGCTGCGTCGGTCGATGGCGACGTTCAAGATGACCGGCGGGGTGGGCGGGTTCCGCGAGAAGATGATCGGCGGGATGGTGGCGCGCGGCTACGAACTGACGTTCGCCGAGCGCACGTTTAGCCAGATCGAGGGATTCGGATCGTATGGGTTTCCGGAGAGCCACGCGGCGTCGTTCGCGCTGATCGCGTATGCGAGCGCATGGCTGAAGTGCCATCACCCGGACGTGTTCTGCGCCGCCCTGCTGAACGCGCAGCCGATGGGGTTCTATGCGCCGGCCCAGATCGTGCGCTGCGCGCGCGGGCACGGCGTGCCGATCCGGGCGGTGTCGGTCAATGCGAGCGACTGGGACTGCACGCTGGAGGCGGCCGAGGGGCCGTATCTGGCGGTGCGGCTCGGGATGCGGATGGCGCGCGGCCTGGGCGAGACGCATGCGCGCGACATCGTGGCGGCGCGCGGGGTGCCCTACCGGTCGATCGAGGAGCTGTGGCGGCGTTCGGGGGTGCCGGCCGCTTCGCTGGCGCATCTGGCGCAGGCGGACGCGTTCGGGGAATTCGGATTGTCGCGCCGGGCGGCGCTGTGGGAGGTCGAGGGGCTGACCGATCTGGCGCTGCCGTTGTTCGCGGCGGCCGACCGGGAGCGGCTGCCGCGGCCCGAGATCGTCGAGCAGAAGGTGACGCTGCCGGCGATGACCGAAGGCGGCGAGGTGGTGGCCGACTATCGCAGCGTGGGATTGAGCCTGAGGCGGCATCCGCTGTCGTTCCTGCGACGAGAGCTCAGGGCGCGGGGGATGATCGGTTGCGCCGACCTCGACACGACCAAGGACGGGAGGCGGGTGACCGTGCCGGGGATAGTGCTGATCAGGCAGAAGCCGGGATCGGCCAAGGGGGTGATGTTCATCACGCTCGAGGACGAGACCGGGATCGCCAACATCATCGTCTGGCCATCCATCTTCGAGCGTCAGCGGCGGCTGATCCTGTCGGCGAGCACGATCGGGGTGCGCGGGCGGGTGCAGCGCGAGGGCGGCGTCATTCACGTCGTGGCGGAGACGCTGATCGACCTGTCCGATCTGTTGGGCCGCGTCGGCGAACGCGGCGACGAAAATTTCGACTGGCCGACGGGACGTGGCGACGAGGCGAGACATGGCGGGGCGCCGGACCAGCGGGAGACGACGCGGCCAAGGGACATCTACTGCCCCGAAGTGAACACGAGGGGCATCAAGGTGCAGACGCGGGATTTCCGGTAGTCGCACCCGTCGCTCCTTGACCTTCCCCGGCGGGAAGCCCGACACCATGATCGATGCGTGCTGTCCGGGTCCAGCAATCGGTTCTGCTGTTCCTGGCGATCACGCTGGGGACGCCGATCCATGCCGCGACCGCGCACGGTTTCAAGCCTGTCGCGACACCGGCCGTCCAGTCCGCTGATCGACATGACGATGCCCGTTGCTGCCCTGCCAAGCATCGCAAGGTCGTCGGCGGCGCACTCTGCCGAATGGCGTGTTCCGCCGCCGTTGCGCTGATCGGGACCCCGCCCGCCATCGACACGCCGCACGCTCATGCCGTCGCGTTCGCATCGGGGGCGCCGTCGGCGGCCCGCGGCGCGATACAAGCTGTCGATCCGTTTCCGCCCAGACCCGTCTCCATCGCCTAATATCCCGACTGCGAAGTCGGGCGTCTCGGCCTCCGGCATATCTCCGGATGGCTCGCTTCAGCGATTTTCCACCAGCGCACGGTCGGCACCTTCTTCGGCGACGCCCATCGCGAGGGGCTGGGCCGGGCGGTCGCCGACCGGCTGGGGTGGGGCCGGATGCGCATGAGCCCGACCGACATCGCCGACGTGACGGGGGCGACCTACACCTACCTGCTCAACGGTTCGGCGCCGGCCGGCAACTGGACGGGTCTGTTCCGTCCCGGCGAACGGGTGAGGCTGCGCTTCATTGGCCGGGCCGATCCCGCCGATGGACGCGCGTCCGTTCCCCAGGCTCGGCCAGACGAGGACATGAAGCAGATGCCGATGCCGGGAGGCAGGCCGATGAACAGCGACTGATCCGGGCCGGATCGCCTGCTTCGGGTCTGGTCGGTCGACTCCGTTCGACATCTTGACCTTCCCACGATGGGAAGCCCCATGTGCCGGGCGGGCAGAAGAAGCGAGCGTCATGGACCAGGGGATTGTCGAGCGCGAGCCGAGTGGATCGACGACGGCCTCCCGGCTGGACATGCGTGTGTCCGGGATGAGCTGCGCATCGTGCGTCGGGCGCGTGGAGCGGGCGATCGCCGCCGTGCCTGGCGTGCGGACAGTGTCGGTCAATCTTGCCAGCGAACGGGCCGCGGTCACCGCGGGCGCCGGTTTCGAGACCGTGCGGCTGGCTGACGCCCTCGCGCGGGCGGGCTACCCCGCCACCGAGGAGACGCTCGACCTGGCGATCACCGGCATGAGCTGCGCCTCCTGCGCGGGCCGGGTCGAGCGGGCGCTGCTGGAGGTCCCGGGGGTGCGCTCGGCCGACATCAATCTCGCGACCGAGCGGGCGCGGGTTCACGTCGTGGGAGGTGCCACGTCGGACGCGCTGGCCGACGCCGTCCGGCGCGCCGGCTACGAGGCCGCCCAGGTCGGGAGCGGAAGCGCCCGGGGCGACGCGGCGGCCAACCGTGAC
>CAXTUK010000041.1:8667-13333 GCA_964247395.1 uncultured Acetobacteraceae bacterium | reverse complement strand
CTTCAGCGCCGCGGCGCCGAGATCGCCGAGGCGGGCGAGGCCGTCGCCCTCGACGACGAGGAAACGCCACGGGCGGAGCGCGCCGTGGTCGGGCGCGCGCATCGCCGCCTGCAGGATGTGGTCGAGCTGTTCGCGGGCCGGCACCGGCGGCGCGAGCCTGGAGCTCGAGGCGCGGGTGAGCAGGGACTTGATCGCGGTCATGACCAGCGTGCCTCCAGGGAAACCAGGCCGCGCAGCGTGGTGGTGTCGCGCCATGCGGGATGGTCCTGATCGGGAAGGTGGAGATCGGGCAAGCGCGCGAAAAGACGGCGGAACGCGATCTCGGCCTCGGCGCGGCCGAGCTGGGCGCCCATGCAGTAATGGATGCCGCCGCCGAAGGAGGCGTGCCGGATCCCGGTGCGGGTCACGTCGAGGCGGCCGGGCTGGTCGTAGATCGTGTCGTCATGGTTGGCCGAACCGAGCAGGCCCGCGATCTTCTCGCCCTGCTCGATCCGCTCGCCGCAGATCTCGACGGTCTGCAACGCACGTCGGGCGGCGATCTGCACCGGCGCATCATAGCGCAGGAGTTCCTCCAGGGCCGGAGCGATCTTCGCGGGGTCGTCCTTGAGAATGGCGAGCTGGGCCTGGTTGCGGTGCAACGCCAGCAGGCCGTTGCCGATCAGGTTGGTGGTTGTCTCGTAGCCGGCGGCGAACAGGAGGACGACGTTGGCGATGATCTCGTCGTCGGTCAGCCCGTCCTCGCCGGTGCCGACCTGGAGCAGCGCGGTCAGCAGGTCTGGCTGCGGATCGCGACGGCGCTCCGCGAGGAGCCGGGTCAGGATGTCGTGCATGACCAGCGTCGCCTCGTTGCAGGCGCGGGTCTGCTTGCGCGTCATCGGCAACGGGTCGATCGAGCGGAGGGCCACCAGCACGCTGTCGATGAGCTCGTCGCGGTCGCCCTCCGGGATGCCGACCATGTCGCAGATGACGATGGAGGGAACGGGACGGGCGAAGTCGGCGATGACGTCCATCCGACCCTCCCGTTCGACATGGTCGATCAGGTGGTCGACGGAGGCCTCGATGCGTTCCTTCATGTCGTCCACGCGTCTGGCGGTGAAGGCCCTGGTGACGGCGCCGCGCAGGCGGGTGTGGGTGGGCGGATCGCGGAACAGCATCCAGCGGCCGATCATCATCGAGATCGGCTCGAGCGAGGGCGCAGCGGTGGCGCGCTCGACGTCGAACCCGAAGCGAGGGTCCTTGAGCATCGCGATCACGTCGGCGTGGCGCGAGAGGGCGAGAATGCCCGAGGGCATCAGCGACAGCGGCGCATCGCGGCGGAGTGCGGCGTAGGTCGGATAGGGGTCGGCGAGGAAGCCGTCGTCACTCGGATCGAAGGTCGGGATGTCCATGTCACGCTCCCGCGCCGCTCTCGTCGAGCGCGCGCCAGAATTCGATGCTGTCGATCGGGCCCTGCTCGCCTCGCTTGTAGCCGGGGAGCTGGCCGGCAACGTGGTAGCCGGCCGAGCGGAGGAAGCGTTCGCCGGTGCTGCCGACGTCGGCGCGGACGGTGACGAGCATCCGGTCACGGCTGCGCGCGGTCTGCTCGGCGGTGTCGAGAAGCATGGTCGCGAGCCCGATCCGGCGAGCGTTGGCGTTGACGTGGACCAGCGTGAGGTCGGCGCGGTGCCTGGTGCCGGCGGTCGGCGGGAGGTCGAGGACGAGCGCGCCGGAGAGCGTTCCCTGATACCAGGCGGCGCACAGGATCTTCTCGCCGCGAGCGACGGCGCGGGCAGTGGCTTGCCAGAACGTCTCGTCCTCGACGAGGGCTGCGAGCGGGCGGATGGCAGAACGCGCGGCGGCGGGACTCAGGTGCTCGACCGCGAGCGGGCGCATCGGCTTGGCGTAAGGGTATTCAAGCGAATTCGAGAGATCGTCGAGCGCGCGGATCGCCCCCGCGGCGACGAAGCCCTGGCGTTCGTAGAAGCGGTGGGCGCGGGTGAAGCGTGTGTCGCTCCAGAGCGTAAGCCGAGGGGCGTCGCGGTCGCGCGCCTCCGTCTCGACGAGACGAAGCAGGGAGAGGGCGAGGCCGGTGCCGCGATGGGCAGCGTCGAGATAGAGGCCCTTGAGCTCGAGGTCGCCGTTCGGGGCGGGAATCGTGGCGACGCAGGCGACCACCCTGCCCGCCTCGTCGGCGGCGACGGTGAGGCCGCCGCCAAGGCTCGCGTAGTGGGTGGCGGGGGCGAGGAGGTGCCCGTTCTCGCCCCTGTCCATCACGCAACCTGGGTATTCGGACCAGCACGCGCCGATCAGCGCGATGATGGCCTCGCTGTCGTCGTCGCGGCCGGGACGGATCTTCATCCGGCTGCCTCGCAGAAGCGGACGATGCGCCGGCAGGCTTCCGTCAGGGGGGCCTCGTCGCACGCGGTGCTCAGCCGGAGGTAGGGGCTCGTGCCGAAGGCGGCGCCGGCGACGGCGGCGACATGGGTCTCGTCGAGCAGCGCGTCGGCGATGTCGGCGTAGGTGCCGAGCGATCGGCCCGCGGCCGAGCGGCGGCCGATCAGGCCGGCAACCGACGGGAACAGGTAGAAGGCGCCGTCCGGGCGAAGGCAGGCGAGACGGTCGGTGCGGCCGAGCTCGGCGAGCGCGAGATCGCGTCGTGCAGTGAAGCGGGCGCGCATCGCGTGCACGCAATCCTGCGGACCGTCGAGGGCGGCGACGGTGGCGGCCTGGGCGACCGAGGACGCGCCCGAAGTGACGTTGCCCTGCACCGCCGCCATCGCCTCGATCAGGTCGGCGGGGCCGGCAGCCCAGCCGATCCGCCAGCCGGTCATGGCGTAGCTCTTGGAGACGCCGCCGATGGTCAGGATGCGGCGGCGGAGGCGGGGTGCGACGGCGGCCAGCGTCGCGTGCGGCGAGCCGTCGTGGATCAGGTGCTGGTAGATGTCGTCGGACATGATGCGGACGTGCTGGTGGCTTGCGAGCACGTCGGCGATGGCGGCGAGGCGATCCCCGGAGCACAGGGCGCCGGTCGGGTTGCTGGGGAAATTCAGCACGATCCAGCGCGTGCGCGGCGTGATGGCGCGATCGAGCGCGTCGGGGTCGAGCTGGAAGCCGCCCGATCGCGCGCACTCGACGAAGACCGGGACGCCGCCGAGCATCTCCGCGATCAACGGGTAGCTCGCCCAGTAGGGAGACGGCACGATCACCTCGTCGCCCGGCTCCAGGGTCGCCGCGAACGCATCGTGCACCGCCTGCTTGCTGCCGTTGGTGACGATGATCTCCGTGGGCGCGAACTCGAGGCCGTTGTCGCGGGCGAACTGGCGCCTGATCGCCTCGCGGCAGGCGAGCGTGCCATTGACGGCGGTGTATTTGGTCTCGCCGCGGCGCGCGGCGTCGGCTGCCGCGTCGTTGTTGTGCGCGGGCGGGTTGAAGTCGGGCTCGCCGATGGCGAGCGAGATCACGTCGTGGCCCTCGGCGCGCAGCGCACGGGCGCGGGCGGCGATGGCGATGGTGGCGGCGACGGGACGGGATCTCATGCGAGCGACTGGACGAACCTCGCGATCCGCTCGCAGGCCCGCTCGAGGCTCGCGGTGTCGAGCGCATAGCTGATGCGGAAATGGCCTGGGAACATGAAGGCGGTTCCGTGCACGGTGGCGACCCCTTCCATGTCCAGCAGGGCGGTGACGAAATCCTCGTCGGACGCGATCGCGAGGCCGTTCGGGGCATGCCTGCCGAGGCAGCCCTGCATCGATGGATAGACGTAGAAGGCGCCCTCGGGATTGTGGCAGGTGATGCCCGGCATGCGGTTGAGGGCGGCGACCACGATGTCGCGCCGTTGCTCGTAGATCGCCGCCATGGCGGCCACGCTGTCCTGCGGGCCGGACAGCGCTTCGAGCGCGGCGGCCTGGCTGATCGAGGACGGGTTCGAGGTCGACTGGCTCTGCAGCTTGTCCATCGCCTTGGTGAGCAAGGCGGGAGCGCCGGCGTAGCCGATGCGCCAGCCGGTCATCGCGTAGGCCTTGGAGACGCCGTTCATCGTCACCGTGCGGTCGCGCAGGGCCGGCTCGACGGCGGCGACGGTGACGGCGCGAAACCCGCCGTAGACCAATTTCTCATAGATGTCGTCGGCAAGGATCCAGACATGCGGGTGGCGCAGCAGCACGTCGCAGAGCGGACGCAGCTCGTCGGCGGAATAGGCGCTGCCGGTCGGGTTGCCGGGACTGTTGATGATCACCCATTTTGTTCGCGGGGTGATCGCCTCCTCGAGCTGCTCCGCGCGCAGCTTGAACCCCGCGTTCGGGCCGCAGGGGACGATGACCGGCGTGCCGTCGGCCAGCGCCACGATGTCCGGGTAGCTGACCCATCCGGGGGACGGGATGACGACCTCGTCGCCTTCCTGCAGCGTCGCGAGAAGGGCGTTGAAGATGACCTGCTTGCCGCCGGTCGAGACGATGATCTCGTCGGGCTGGTAGTCGAGGCCGGAGTCGCGCCTGAACTTGTCGATGATCGCGCGCTTGAGCGCCGGCGTGCCGCCGACGTCGGTGTATTTGGTCTCGCCGGCCTCGATGGCGCGAACCGCCGCCTGCTTGATGTTGTCCGGCGTGTCGAAATCGGGCTCGCCGGCCGAGAGACTGATGATGTCTCGACCGGAGGCCTGCAGCGCGCGCGCCTTGCTGCTGATCGCGAT
>CAXTUK010000041.1:0-8657 GCA_964247395.1 uncultured Acetobacteraceae bacterium | reverse complement strand
GCTTAGGCGGGAGAGCCGGTTGGCGATGAGCTGCATGGTGGGCGCCGCGGTCAAGGCCAGGGCTCCGCCCTGGACCCGCTGGGGCCAGGGGGCCCCAGACCCCCTTTGTTTAGGCGTCGGCTCGCAATGGTTCAATTTGGAAGGCGTTCACGCCCCAGGGCGGGAGATCGAGATAGAGGCCCGGATCGGACATCGCGGCAGCGGTCCGCTCGTAGCGTTCCGGACCCAGGCGATCCGTGAGCGACCAGGCGCCGGCGTCGAACGCGAGACGGGCACGGCATTGGGCTCGGCTGGGCGAAAGATTGACGCAGACCAGGAGGATCCCCGACGCTTCGCACCACAGGAGCAGGACGACGCTCCTGTGGGTCGGGTTGTCTGGCCAGGCGGGTTCGGGCTCCGGAGCGGTGAACGCGCCCTGGTGCGGGAGCAGGCCGAGCAGGGCCTGGTGGAAGACCACCGCGTGCGCATCGACGGGCTCTTCCGGGCCGCGGGCGAAGTGCATCGAGACATGGACGCGCGCGCCCTGCAGTTGGCCGCCATGGAGGAAGCGGAGGCCGGGCGCGAGGAACGTCACCGCGGTGGCGGCGCGCTGCTCGGGCCAGGAGAACACCGACGCCGCACGAGGCTCGTCGTGGTTTTCGAGGAAGCGCGCCATGCGCGCCTGCCGGTCCGGCGGCGCGGCGAGCAGCGCACGGACCCGGGCCGGATCGCGCGCGACGAGAGCGTCGTAGAAGCCCTTGTCGTAGGCGAAGTCGAAGCCGCGTTCGAGCAGCGCCGGCTCCAGACCCCAATAGACCTCGGCGAGGAGGGTGAAGCCGGGATTGGTCTCGCGGGCGCGTCGGATCGCGGCGGGCCAGAAATCGGGTGCATCCCGATGCCACGTGCGCTGGATGGTCTCGGGCAGCACCAGCATCGCCATGTCGGCGCGCACGCCGTCGCAGCGTCTCGCGACATGCGCGAGCGCGTCGGTCATCAGCGACTGGGTGCGCTCGTTGGCGTAGTCGAGCTGGAGCGTGTCGGGCCAGCCGTCGAGATAGGGGTCGCGGCCCAGCGCGATGATGCGCTCGCCGCGCGCGGTCGAGACGCGGCGCCTGTTGCGCGGGTCGGCCGCGAGATCGGCGTCGGTGCCGTTGACATACAGGTCCGGATCGTCGGCCACCCAGGGATGGTCGGGCGCGGTGTGGTTGGGGACGAAGTCCAGCATCAGCTTCATCCCGCGCGCGCCGAGCCGCTCGCGGAGCGCGGCGAGCGCATCGTTGCCGCCCATCGCGGCGGCCACCTCGTAGCCGGTGATGGCGAAACAGCTGCCGGCGATGTCGGCCGGGGTGAAGCCGGGGAGCGCCGCCTGACCGGCCTCGATCAGCGATGGGTCGGCGCGCGAGATCGAGGGGCCGGCCTCGCCGAGACGCCAGACCCCGAGCAGATAGATCCAGCGCGCGCCGAGACGGGCAAGCCTGTCGATCGCGTCGTCCTCGACGTCGGCGAACGTGGCGGGCCGGCCGAGACTGCGGGACAGGCCGTCGAGCAGGAGCCTGGCGTTGAGCTGGACGAGGAGCGGGCATCGATCGGTCATGGCGGGAACTGACGTCTCGCGTCCTGCACGGTCATGCCGGCCTCCCGCATCGATCGGAGCGAGGCTACGCCGTCCCGCTTGGCCAGTCGCCGCCCCTGCGCGTCGGTGATCAGCCGGTGGAAGCTGTAGGCGGGCTCGGGCCATCCCATCAGCGATTGCAGGACGCGGTGGACATCGGTCACCTCGCGGAGATCCTCGCCGCGGGTGACCAGCGTGACGCCCTGCAGGGCGTCGTCATGGGCGACGCAGAGATGATAGCTCGCGGGGATGCCCTTGCGGCCGAGGACCACGTCGCCGAACCGTTCGGGGCGGCACCGGACGGCCTGGCCATCGGCTCGATAGCTCAACGGACCCGAAAGGGTGCGCAGCGCGTGCGACAGGTCGAGCCGCCAGGCGTGCTGGTCGCCGCGGGCGAGGCGGTCGGCGCGCTCGGACGGGTCGAGCCCGCGGCAGGTGCCGGGATAGATCCGCGCGCCGGTCGGGTCGTGCGGGGCGGAGATGCTGGCGGCGATCTCGGCGCGGGAGCAGAAGCACGGATAGAGCAGACCGCGCTCTGCAAGACTGTCGAGGCAGGCTGCGTAATCGGCCATGTGCGCCGATTGCCGGCGGACCGGTTCGGGCCAGTCGAGGCCGAGCCAGGCGAGGTCCTCGACGATGGCGTCCGTGAAGGCGGGGCAGCATCGCGCGCGGTCGATGGCCTCGATGCGGAGCAGGCACCGGCCGCCGAATCGAGCGGCGTCGGCCGCGAACAGTGCTGCGAGCGCGTGACCGGCATGGAGCAGGCCGGTCGGACTTGGGGCGAAGCGGGTCACGACCATGAACGATGGGAATCAGCGTGTTGGCGCGCGACGTGGTGACAGGATGATGACGATCCGGTGGAAGCCGCTCTGTCGCGGCGCGGCCGGCTTGCGGGCATAAGAGGGGTCTGCGATAAGCCTCGAAGGTGATAGACGACGCTTGGCGGTGCGGTTGGCGCCGCCGCAAGACGAGATGCCGGCGTCGCCTGTGAAGGAACGCGCACTTGCCTGATGGCGGTCAGCACTTCCCGGCCCTGGTCCTCAACGCGGATTTCCGTCCGCTGTCCTATTTCCCGCTGTCCGTGTGGTGCTGGCAGGATGCGGTCAAGGCGGTGTTCCTCGATCGGGTCAGCGTATTGAACGAGTATGATGCGGTAGTAAGATCGCCCTCGCAATCCTTCCGGCTGCCGAGCGTCATCGCGCTGAAGGACTACATCCCGAGCTCTCGCCGGCCGGCGTTCACGCGATTCAACGTGTTCCTGCGCGACAACTTCTCCTGCCAATATTGCGGCGACATGCTGCCGACGCAGGACCTGACGTTCGACCATGTGGTGCCGCGTTGCCGCGGCGGCCGCACGACGTGGGAGAACGTCGTGACAGCGTGCGGCGTGTGCAATCTGCGCAAGGGCTCCAAACTGCCGCGCGAATGCAAGATGTATCCCCGTCAGCGCGTGTCGCAGCCGACGACGTGGGAGCTGCAGGAGAACGGGCGGGCGTTCCCGCCCAACCATCTGCACGAGAGCTGGCGCGACTATCTCTACTGGGATATCGAGCTGGAGAGCTGATCGGAACCGCCCGGTTCGGCGTCCTGCGTCTAGGTTGTCGTTCGCGGCCGCGCGATCCTGGATACGCGGGCCCGTTCCAGGATGTCCGTCAAGGCGGCAGCGCGGGCGCGGCCGGTATGAAGCGTCAGGACGATCTCCCTGGCCGATGCGGCGATGGCTGCTCGGCGCGTGACGTCCGGCTTCTCGATAAGGTGGCTCACCTGGGCGGCCGTCTCGGCGATGAGGATGGCCCGGCCGTCGGGCAGGAGGTCGGTCAGGCCTGGCCAACGATCGCTGACGATCGGCGTCCCGCAGGCGGCGGCCTCGAAGAGCCGGACGCTGGGGGACCAGCCGGTCGCGGCCATGTCGGCGCGGGTGACGTTGAGCGTGTAGCATTGGGCGCCGTAGAACTCGGCGTGCCCTGCCGGTGCGAGATGCTCGATCCGGTCGACATTGTCGGGCCAGGCGATGTCATCGGGATATTGCGGACCGGCGACGACGAAGCGCCGGTGCGGCAGGCGTCGGGCGGGCTCGATCAGCAAGCGCTCGAGCATCGGCTGGCGGTCGGCGCTGTAAGTGCCGAGATAGCCGAGGTCCCAGCGCTGGCCGATCCGGGTCGGGCGGTAAAGCGTCTCGTCCACGGCGCAGTATAGCGGATGCGGGGCGCGCGCGCCGAAGGTGTCGCGCAGGGCATCGAGGATGGGGCCGCCGGTGAAGGAGAGATAGGCGTCCAGGTGTGGGATCTGGGCGGCTTGCAGGTACGGGCAGTCGCCGCGGGCGACAGCGGCGAGCGTGACCGGAGTGTCGATGTCGTAGAAGGCGACCGCGCCCCCGGCAAGATCGAGGATCGACGCCAGGACGGTGCTGCCTTCGGGAACGTACGAGCCCATGATCACGGCGTCCGCGCCGCGGATTGCCGCGCGATGGGCGCTGCACAGGGCGTCGGTGCCGTCATAGAGGGCGAAATCGCAGAATGTCGGGTTCGGCAGGTCGCGATGGGCGGCGTACCACGGCATGTCGCGCTCGAGGAACAGGACGCGGTGACCGAGCGTGTGCAGGCCACCGAGCAGCGCGCGGTAGGTCGTGGCATGGCCGTTGCCCCAGGACGAGCTCAGCGAGAGGCCGAGCACGACGATGTCGAGCGGTCTCATCGCGTGGCCAGCAGGCCTTCGAGAAGCCGGTCGACGAGGAGCGCGCGGCGGTCATAGGTGTGGGCGTCGAGCACGCGGGCGAGTGCGGCCCGGCCGATGGACGCGGCCCGGTCCGGCGTCAAGGTGCGGACGGCTTCGGCGACGTCGGCGCCGTCGCGCGCCACCAGGATCTGGTGGCCGGGCGAGAGGAACTGGTCGATGCCTGGCCAGTCGTCGGTGATGATGCAGGCGCCGGCGCCGGCTGCCTCGAAAATCCGGGTCGCCGGGGAGAAGCCCATCTCGGCCATACTGAGCCGGCTGACGTTGAGCACGGCACGCGCGCTGACGTTGAGCGCGTTGTGCGCGGCGGTCGCGACGTGGCCGAGCCGGGCGACGTTGGACGCCATCGGCTTGTCGTGCCAGCCGGAGCCGCCGATCAGGAAGCGATGTCCGGGGAGGGAAGCAGCGGGCTGGAGGAAGAAGGCTTCGACCCTCGCCTCGCGATCGGGCAGGCGGTTGCCGAGGAAGGTCAGGTCGGACGCGTAGCGTTCGTCGGGCGCGACCGGGTGGTGGGTCGACGGGTCGAGGGCATTGTAGATCGGCACGCAGTCTCGCGCGCCGAGCGCGCGGTAGGCGTCGGTCACCGGTGCGCCGCCGCCGTAGGTGAGCACGATGTCGAGGTCTGGCAGCGCGCGGCGCAGCGGGGCGGACGGGTCGTGGGCGATCCCGGCGAGGGTGGCGGGCGCGTCGACGTCCCAGAAGATCCGGAGCGCGCCGGGGCGAGCGTGGCGGATGACCCCGTCGAGCAGCGCGTCGTCCGCGTAGCCGACGCCGCTCGCCTTGACGGCGGCGTCGGCCTCGGCGGCGCGGGCGGGGACATCGGCGCCGGCGGCGTCGGTCGCGGGATAGACGACGACGCGGCACCAGTCCGGCGGGTCGATGTCGCGATGGTCCTGACGGTCGTAGGCGTCGGGTTCGTAGAAGATGATGTCGTGCCCAAGCGACGCGAGCGCGCGCAGGATGCCGCGGTAGTAGGTGGCGGCCCCGTTCCAATAGGACGAGAGCAGGCTGGAGCCGTAGAAGGCGATCTTCATTGCGCCGCCTGCAGAGTCCGGCCGAGGCCAGCCACGATCGCCAGTAGTTCGTCGACGCGATGCGCGCAGGTGTGGCGGGCCCGGATGGTCTCGAGACCGCTTGCGGCGAGGCTTCGCGCGAGGGCGGGATCGCGACGCAGCGCGTCGAGACACGCGGTCATCTGCCGGCCGTCGCCGGCGGCGAGATAATCCTGGCCGGTGCGGAACAGGTCCTCGGCATCCGACCAGGGGGCGCTGACCAGCGGGATGCCGCAGGCAAGCGCCTCGAACATGCGGATCGTGGGAATGCCGGGCAGTGCCTCGACGTAGGGCCGGCGCGGAACGTGGACCGTCATCGCGTGCGAGGCGAAGGCGCCCGGGACGCGGGCGTTGGCGATCCAGCCGCCATGGCGCAGACCGGACCGGGCGAGGCTGTCGAGGGCGGACGCCGGGTAGCGGACACCGTGCACGGCGCCGGTGAGGCCGAGCGCGCGAGCCGGCTCGATCAGGAATTCGGCGAGTTCGCGCTCGCGCTCACCGTCGCCCCCGGTGGCGCGGCAGATCAGGTCGGCGGGTGGCTCGGCCCTCGGGGGGGGGGGGCAACGGCGCGTGTCCGCGGCCTCGTGCCAGGTGAAGGCCTGACGGCCCCAGCCGAGCCGCCGGTAGCGATCGGTGAGCGTCTGGCCGAAAGCGAGGACGGCGTCGTAGTCGCCGAGCGGCAGGGCGGCGATCGCGTGCTCGTCGGACACGCCGCGATGGTGGGTGTCGTGGAACAGGAGGGTGAAGCGGCCGCCGGCGCGCCGGAGCCGGCCGAGCCGGGCGATCAATGCGGGGTCGGTCCATTCATGGACGAGCACGATGTCGGCGTTCTCGACCAACGCCTCGTGATCGTCGTCGGCGTCGTAGGTTCGGGTGGTGAGCTCGGGGAAGTCCCGCGCGAACTGCTTCGGTGCGGCAGCGCCGGCGTCGCGCAGCAGGTTGAGGCGGCTCCAGCCGTCGACCGGTTCGAGCGCGAGCGTCCGATGGCCGCGCGCCTCGAGTTCGCCCAGCACGCCGCGCAGGAAATGGGCGTTGCCGTGGTTCCAGTCGGAGACGACCGAATGCGCGTAGAGGACGACCCGCATGTCAGGCGGCGACCTCGAGGCAGCCGCGCCAGGCGGCCAGGATGGCGTCGCGTTGCCGCTCGGGGGTGAACGGCCGCGCGGCCGTCCGGGCGGCTGCGGCTAGGCGTGCACGCGCGTCGGCGTCGTTCGACAGCGCGCCGATCGCGAAGGCGAACGCCTCCGGGTCGTGCGGGTCGGCGAAGCGGGCGGCGCCGTCCCACAGCTCGCGAAAGGTCGGGATGTCGGCGAGCACCAGCGCGCAGCCATGCGCCGCGGCCTCCAGGACGGCGAGGCCGAACGGCTCGTAGAGCGAGGGCGAGACGAAGATCGAGGCGCGCGACATCAGGTCGTTGATGTCGCGGTTCGGCAGCTCGCCGAGCGTGGACGCATGGGCGGCGTGGAAGGACGAGCCGTCGGGACCGGCGGTGGGACCCGCCATCCGGACCGGCCAGGTGATGGAAGCGCTGGCGCGATCCAGCGCGTGGCCGTTCTTGCCGGCATCCCACCAGCGGCCGGCGGCGAGAACGAACGGTTCCTTCTGCGCGGACGCCGGCTGGCTGGCGACGGCGTTGGCGACGACCGTTATGCGTTGGGCAGCGCCGTAGGTGCGGGCGATCGCGTCGGCGTGCGCCCGGGTGGGGGCGAGGACGCGGTCGGCACGGGCGAGTCCTCGCCTGGTCCGCTCCAGGATCGGCTGCCAGGACGCGGGCATCGGCCCGTCTCCGGCTGCCCGCCACCAGGTCGGCTGGCAGGAATGGCAGACCGCAACGACGGCGAGGTCACGCGGCAGACCGGCGGCTTGTGACGCGAGGTGCAGGTGGACGATGTCGGCGCTCCAGGCGCGCGCGCGGTGCGCGAGGTCTATCCCGACATCATCGGAAGCCTCGCCGGTCCAGTCGAGCGCGTGACGTGTCCAGACGAGCTCGCTCCGGCGCCAATCGCATTCGCGGATGCGGGCCGCGTCGGGTTCGGGACCGGCGCCGACGACGAGGCACGACACCCCTGCCCTGTCGAGCGCCCCGACCAGGTCGACCGTGTAGCGCCAGACGCCGCCGACGGCGTCGGTGGTGAGCAGCACGCGCAAGGACTTCGTCATGAAGGCGCGCAGCAATGCTCTTCGAGATGGGCGAGCGAGGCGGGGCGATCATCCTGGATGTCGCTGAACAGGCGAAACGAGTTGAGGTAGTGGTCGTGCGCGCGTTCCCAGGCGCGGTCGTCGGGCTCGCCCCACAGGTCGCGGTAACCGGGCGAGCTCGGATACGGATACATCGGAACCGGCTGGTTGGCCCAGACTCCGTCGGCGAGCAGCCGCTCGCGCCAATGATCGACCAGCGCCTGGCTGTCCTGCTCCATGCCGATCAGGTTGGCCTGGACGAACGGGACATGGCGGCGGGCATGGATCAGCAGGGCAGCGAGATCCTCGGTCTCCATTCGGCAGCGCTTGGCGAGAGCTGCCCTGCCCTCGGCGGTCAGGCTCTCGATGCCGGCCTCGATCGACACGCAGCCGGCGGCGCCGAGCAGTTGGAGCATGTCCGGCTTCCACAGATCGATCCTGGTCTGGATGCCGAACTGGATGCGGCGCCCGGCGAGCGCCTCGAGCAGCGGGCGCTGCGGCAGGAAGATCTCGTCGACGAAATAGAGGTAGCCCACACCCTGCGCGATCAGGCCGTCGATCTCTTCGAGCAGGATCCCGAGATCGCGTTTGCGATACTGGTCGCGGAAATCGATCTTCGCGCAGAAGCTGCAGGTGTAGGGACAGCCCCTCGACGCCTCGACCTCGGCGCCGAAGCCGACGCGGGCGTCGTCGAAGCGGTGATGGTGGTGGGCGTGGCGCGCGATCCACGCGTCGGGCCACCGCAGCGCCGGAAGCGTGGTGCACGGGCTCGCGGGCCGGGCGGCCGGCCGCCTGGTGCCGGGTGGCGACGGAGGCGACCCTGGTCCAGTCGGCGGTCGAGGCGAGGCGGACGATGACTTCCTCGCACTCGCCCCTGACGACCGCGTCGACGCCGAGCTTGCGCAGCACGGCGCCAGGTGTCGCTGACCCGTGCGGGCCGACGGCGACCGTGCGGCCGCCCCGGTCGCCGAGAGTGCGGAGGAACTCGGCCGGCACGCGCAACTCGGGCGGCGCGCAGCGCCAGAACAGATAGGTCGGCGCGGTGGTGACGCCGGTGATGTCGGCCTTGAAATCCTCGACGGCGCCGGCGAGGTCGGTCGAGG
>CAXTUK010000040.1:0-13415 GCA_964247395.1 uncultured Acetobacteraceae bacterium | reverse complement strand
CGTTCAGCATGTCGGCAACACCGGTGCTCCTGTCCGCGAGCACCCGCTTCAGATCCGGTTGCGCCAGCGGCGGGCACCCGTCCGGCCGCTCGCCGTTCAGCAGGGTCTTGGTGTCGGCGCGTATCAGCCTCGCCAGCAGCAGCGTCGCGTTGGCCGGCGCGCCGTTGCCCCAGGATTGGCGCACGTAATTGGTGACGTCGACGATCTCCTGGTCCGTCATCGCCATGCCGACGCCCGGCATCATCGCGAACGGCCCTCGCGCCTCGAGCCCGCCATAAATTACCCGCAGCACGTCCTGCGGCCCATAGGATGTGACCATCCCGTTGCCGTCGAGCGCCGGGATCACGTTGCGCACGCCCTTGCCGTCGACCTGGTGGCACATCTGGCAGTGGGTCAGGAACACCTTGCGTCCCGCCACCATCGCCGGACTGCCCGCCGGCCGCTGCCTCGGACGGTAGCCGGCCACGTCGGTGGAAAGCGTCCGGAGATAGGCGGTGATGTCGCGCAGATCCTGATCCGGCAGCTTGCTCGAACTGACGTCGACCATCTCCGCCATCGGCCCGGCGACGGTCCCCATCTGCGGCGAGTGCCCGTTCTTGAAATACGAGACCAGATCGTCGTCGCTGTAGCCGCCGATGCCGTCGATCTTGTTGCCGAGCAGGCTCGGCGCGTACCATTTGGTGATCGGGCCGCCATGCAGTCGCGCTGCCCAGCTGGTGTTGCCGAGAAAGTTGTAGTTGTTGTGGCACTCGCCGCAATGCTCGAGCCCGTTGACGATCCACTTGCCGTGATTCTGCGCCTCGGTCAGCTTCGGATCGGGCTTGAACCGTCCCTGCGTGTTGAAGAACAGGTCATAGACCGCGAGTACCGGCCGGATGTTGAACGGGAACCAGATCTTGCTCGCCAATCGCGGCGCATAGACCGGGTCGGTCGACATCAGGTACGCCTTGATCGCCAGGATATCCTTGTCGCTGAGCGTCCGGTACCACTGGTAGGGCATCGCCGGATAGATCCAGGTGCCGCGCGCGCCGATCCCGTCGCGCATCAGCCGGATGAACTTCTTGTCCGTGTAGCGCCCGAGGCCCGACCGCGCGTCCGACGAGATGTTGGGCGTCGAGATTGCCCCGAACGGCATTGCCATGTATTGGCCGCCGGCCCACTCCCTGCCGCCGTTCGCGTTGTGGCAGCCAGCGCAGTCGCCCATGTCGGTCAGATACTTGCCGTAGGCGATCACGTCCGCTGGCGCAGGCTGGTATCCGGCCGGCCGCTGCCCGTCGACCTGGTAAGGCACCTTCAGCCCGACAGGACCCATCGGCTGCTCGACTGCCGCCCGCACCACTCCGGAGCCGATCGCCGTCGCTCCCAGAAGGCCCGCGCCCAGGCAGGACCCGATCAGCCACCTTTTCACTGTCCATACCCCACTTTCACGACCGACCCGAGCGTGCCCGCAACCGATGCCGACCGCGTCGGCGCCGGGCCGCGCAGTTCGGCGTAGGCGGCGAGGTTGCTCGCACCATAGAATGGGGCGTAAGCGCCCTGGTGACAGGTCGCGCAATTGACCTTAGCGACATCTCCGTACGGCCCGCGCCGTCCGGCCGGGAAGATGCCGGTGATCGGAACCATGAACGCGTGGTTCAGGTCCCGCACCATCTCCTGGCCATACCACGCCGTCAGACGGTTGGGCGTCCCCTGATCCCATTCCTCGAAGGCGCGGGTATTGTGGCAGAACACGCATGATACGCCGAGCGAGTCGGCGTAGTGGATCATCAGCGCGTAGGTCCAATCGGTCTGATTGATCGAGGCCCGGACCGCCTGGGTCGGCAACGCCGTCGTCGGGATTACTCGGATCGGTGCTGCCTGCAGCATGAACGGCGTGAACGGGTCATACGGCAACGCCGACTCTCCCGCGAGCGGCGCCGGCACGTTCTGCCCGACATCGGTCGCCGCGATCCGCGACGTGCCGCCAGGTGGCGGGGCGATGAACCATACGTTCGCCGGGACGCCGTTGCCTCGATGGCAGGTGTTGCACGTCACCCCGGCCGCGCCGACATGGCTCTTCCAGTTGGTGTTGATGTAGCGCGTCATCTCCAGCATGTGTCGCGAGATGTTCTTGGTGTAGACCTTGTCGTCGGCCATGTTGACCGCCGAATGGCAATAGCTGCAGCCGATCGACGGCGCGAGCCAGGTCGACATCGCCGCCATCAGCCGAAGCATCTCGTTGGCGTCGACGTCCTTCAGCACCTGGATGTTCTTGTAGGCGGCCTCGGCTGTCCGGCCGGCGGGAACGGCGGGAGGGAAGGGGACCTCGAGCCGGTTCAGCTCGATCTCCCGCTGCTGGAAGCGCGGGTTGTAGCCGACGATCATCCCGGTCCCGCGAAAGCCGACCTGGGTGCCATGGATCGGCAGCCCCTCAAAGGTGAATGCGAGACCGACGAAAGCCGCCACCACCACCACTCCGGCGCCGAGCCACTTCAACCGGCGCCAGTTGCCGACCAATCCACCCAGAGCCAGTCCGACCAGGCGGAACGGCAAGGTCAGGATGGCGCTCACCGCGGGTTCCCCGGCATCGTCACTGGATTGGCGCCGAGCACGCCGCGCAGATGGCCCGGATCGTAGATGTGCGGATAGATCGACGGATAGGAGGGTGCGATCCCGTGCTTGACGCCCCACAGATACCAATTGTCGACCACGGTGCCGGTCAGCAGGATGCCGATCCCTCCGGTCAGCGGACACAGGATCGCGAACCAGATCGCCCAGCGATGGATCGATTCGTAGCTCGCGTTGAAGCCCATCACCCAGCGCCAGAACAGCCCTGCGCGCTCGGCCGCAGTGCTGCGGTCCACCGACATCTCGATCTCACGCTCGCCCCAATAGCGGCCGACCGCCAGGATGGTCCCCCCGTGCATCGCGAACAGCAGCGTCGAGCCGAACAGGAACACGATCGACAGCATGTGGAACGGACAGTAGTAGAGGTTTCCGTAACGGATCGAGAACGAAGCCGTCCAGTCCAGATGGGGAAAGATGCCGAACGGAACCGCTTCCGACCAGGACCCCATGCAGATCGGGCGGATGAAGCCGAGCACCAGATATAGCCAGATCGCCGCGGCGAAGGCCCACGCGACGTGCGTACCGAGACCCAGCGCTCTGGCCCGTCGATAGACCCGGACCCACCACAGCAGGATCGAGGCGGTCAGGAAGAAGCCCGCCATCAGCCACCAGCCGCCCTCGTTCAGCGGCGGAATGCGCAAGCCGTATTGCGGCGCCGGCGGTTGCAGCCCGAGCCAGGCGAGCTGCCGGATGAACTGAACGACGTTCCAATGCACGGTCGCCAGCATGTTCAGGCCGATGATCTCGAAGGCGATGACGCCGCACAGGATCGATGCCAGCCCGACATAGCCGAGATAGAACGGCCCCACCTGGGCCGATCCCAGCAGGCCGAGCAGGTTGGAGAATACCGGCCTGCCGAACCGGCTCTCCCGGCCCCATTTCAGCCTCGGCCCGTCATTGGCCGGTCCGCGCACCTGCTCGCGATTGAAGATGTTCTGGTATTCGATGCCGAACCCGGTCCGGTAGTCCAACATCGTCAGGTCCTCCAGAACGGCAGGTTGAGCCACCAGCTCCACCATTCGGGCCACCCGCGCGCCCAGAGCGGTCCGCTGATCACGATGCAGATCGCGCTCCACACTCCCGCGTTGATCGCGCAGAACCAGCCCAGCCGGTGGATGCCGAGCTGGCCGATCGAGTAGGTCATCAGATCGCGAAAGAATGCGTCCTCGTGCGACGAGGTCTTGACCGGCTCGTCGCTGCCCGGATTGAGCGTCGACAGCACCGCGCCGCCATGCATCGCCAGGATGAAGGTGGTGGTGAAGAAGAACGTGACGGCGATCATGTGCGCCGGATTGTAATGGAACTGGATGTACTGGTAACCGATGTTGCTGACCCAATCGAGGTGCGCCAGGATTCCGTAGGGAAACGCGTTGCCCCACGCGCCCATCAGCACCGGCCGTATGACCTCGAGCGTGACATAGGCGAGGATGGCGCCGGCAAACGCGATCGGTACATGCAGCCCCATCCCGAGCTTGCGCGCGATCTCGATCATTCGCAGGTCCCACGACACGAACGCGCCGATCGCGCAGAACGTGATCCACTGCCACAACCCGCCCTCTCGCATCGGCGCGAAGCCGAGGCCGTAACTGATATTGGGCGGTGCGATGGTGATCCGCCAGATGTTCCAGGTGGGCCCGATCGCCGCACCCCAGACGATCAACGAGACGCCGATCACGGTGAAGAACAGCGTCGTGACCCCGAAGAAGCCGACATAGAACGGCCCCGCCCAGAAATCGAACAAGTCGCCACCGACCAGCGTGCCACCACGGACGCGGTATTTGTATTCGAAGTTCAGCATCGCCATGACGATAACTCCAGCCACGAGAGACGGGCCGGCGCCCGCCTCTCGTTCAGACGATCAGGGCTGTCGGGCGGGAGGCGGCAATGGCGCCATCTGCTGCGACTGTGCTCCCGGCAAGCGGTCGTGATTGGGACCATCGAGCCAGTTGAAACGATCCGTGCTGAGCAGGATGAAATGGATCGTCAGCGCCAGGGCAAGCAGGAAGCCGAACAGGATGATCAGGGTCCTGCGCGGATCGAACAGCATCCAAATGCGGAACATCGCGTCCTCCGTCAGCCGAGCATGGTCGACGCGTGGCGGACCGCCCCGTCGATCAGCATCGCCGTGTGATAGTCGCCCCCCCAGGGGCGCCAGAGATAGGCCAGGAAATGCGCGACAACCGCCACGCCGGTGAAAATGATGAAGCTGAGCACGAAGATACGGTTGAACTCCCGCGCCTCCAGCTCCGACAGACCCGACAGGGTCGATCTCCGTTCATACTCGGTCGCCATGATGAAACCTCCTGTTGGACATGCCGCCTAGGGCGCCGCCGCGAGTTCTCTTCGTCCGGGCTCGAGTCGCGGCATCTCGAGACGGTCCGGCCGTGTCGGCGCGCCGGGCAGCGACGCCCTGACCCGCCAAAGCGTGACGCGCTCCTCGCCGGATACCCGCGCGTCGCGTTCGACCTGTTCGCGCAGCCGCTTGGCGGCCGAGATACGCGTGAGGAACGGTTCGGTCTGCAAGTGCTCGTCGATCAGTGCCGCCGCATCCGCATCCCATCCGAGCGATGCTCGCGCATGCGTGGGCTCGATCCGATCGAGATCCTGTCCGAGCGGCAGCATGTTGAACAATGCGTCGAACAGCGCGTTGCAGTATTCCTGCACCAGATACGTGGCACCCGCGTAGCCCATGAACGGAGTGCCGGTGGAACGCCGGATGATCGCGCCCGGGAACGACGCCGGGATGTAGACCGACCGCAAGCCGAGCTCGGCCGCATAGATCCGCTCGTTGTTCGAGCCGAACAGCACCATCGGTCGCGCCTGGCCGAGGGCCGCGCGCACCGCCTGGTTGTCCGGCTTGATCCCGGGCCGTCGCGCATGGCTCCAGGCGCATGGAATCCCCAGCTCGCCCTCCAGGAATTGCCGCAGTCCGTGCTCATAGGTCGCTGTCGCCACGACCGCGAAGCTGGCCGTGGCGAAGAAGTCCTGCGTCACGCTGCGCCACAGATCCCAGATCGGCTTGACCGTCTCGAGCTTCTCGCGTGCGATGAACGGCTCCGGGTCGACCCCGGCGAGCTCGCCCAGCGTGCGCAGGAAGTTCGTCGTCGCGAACAGTCCGATCGGCGCCTGCAGGTAGGGTTTTCCCAGTTCCTCGCATAGCAGCCGCCCGAATTCCCGATACAGGCACACATTGACCGCCGCCTCCGCCAGTCGCGGCGTGTCGTCGAGATGCGCTCCCATCGGAAACACCAAGTTGACCGCGCACCCGATGCCCTCGACCAGGCGCCTGATCTCGGCCAGGTCCGACGGCATGTTGAACGTGCCGTGCATCGCGCCGATGATGTTGACCAGCGGCTTGCCCGGCCTGGTCTCGACTGCCGTATCCGGCCGTCGCACCACGGTCTTCTTCGGCTTGCGCGTGCCGAACTGCGTCCACAGCCAGAACAGCGCCCGATCGGCGCACTGCCACTGGTCCTCGTCGATCGTGCGCGGAATGAATCGGAGCAGGTTCGAGCCCTCCGGCGTCACGCCGCCGCCGATCATCTCGGCGATGCTGCCCGTCACCACCACGCCGGGCATCGACGGATCGCCGATCTTGTTCGCCTGGCTCAGCGCCTGCTCGGTTCCATTCATCGACAGATGGTCTTCCGACAGCCCGGTCACCGCCACCGGCAGTTCGTGCGGCGGCAGCGCATCGGTGTAGTGCAGCACCGCTGTCACCGGCAGGTTCTCGCACCCGACCGGCCCGTCGATGACCACGCGCAAGCCACGCAGCGCCGAGAACGCGTACACCGCCCCCCAGTAGCCTCCCGCCCGGTCGTGATCGATCACCAGCATCTCAACCTCCCGCGCCGAAGAATTCGACCATCCGCGAGAACCGCTCGCGTCCCCTGGTCTGCGCCGACACGGTGGCCGCGATCGACCCCGCGCCCGCGACCCCGAACAGCGGCCGCGACGAGACGATGTTGGTGAAGTAGATCGCTGGCACCCCGGCCTCCTTGGCCTTCTGTACCACCGGCGTAGTGCCGATCGCGAGATCCGGTTTGCATTCGCGCATCGCCGCGATGTCCTGCTCGAGCGACGCGCGGAACTGCACGTGCACGCCATGCGCCGCGAGCCAATCCCGGTCGCCGTCGTTCCACGCCGTTCGCGGACAGGCGGTTCCGACATAGGGCACCTCCGCGCCGGCCTCGACCAGCAGGCGTGCCACCAGCAGCTCCGATCCCTCGTAGCCCGACACGGTCACCCGTGCATCGACAGGGTTCGCGTCCATCGCCGCCCGGATCGCCGGCAGACAGGCGGCCTTGGCGGCATCGACCGCCGCGGCGCCGATCCCGGCCGCGCGCCCGACCGCCTCTAGCCAGCTCGCGGTTCCCTCGAGGCCGACCGGACCCGATCCCACCACCGGACGTCCCGCCGCCTCGAACTCCCGCACCGAAGCGACATAGAAGGGGTGCACCGCAGCCGCCACCGCGCAATCGAGCGCCCCATACAGGTCGCGCCACTCGCGTGCCGGCGCCGGGGGCGCCACCGCGAGCCCCATCGGCGCCAGCAAGGCCCCGACCCCGATCGGATCGACCGGGAACAGCTCGCCGATCAGCGCTACCGTCGGCAGTTCGGCCGCCGGCCCGCGTGGCCGCGCCACCGGTCCGGTCTCTGCCTCGGCCCGTGCCGCCCGGAGCATCGCGGCGGCGAGCACATCCTTGGCTTCGGCATGCGTCGGCACGCCGAACCCCGGCACGTCGATGCCGATGATCCGCACGCCGTCGATCTGCTTGGGCAGCAGGTCGAGCGGCACTCCCGATGCGGTCGGCACGCACAGATTGATGATCACGACCGCGTCGTAGTCCTCCGGTCGCGCCGTTTCCTCGACCGCGCGCCTGATGTCCTCGAACAGCTCGCCGCGCACCAGCGTCTCGGAGTTGAACGGCACGTAGCCCACGCTGCGCCGCGCTCCGTAGAAGCGTGACGTGAAGGTAAGCCCGTACACGCAGCACGCCGATCCGCTCAGGATCGTCGCCACGCGACGCATCCTGAGGCCCACCCGTAGCGAGCCGAACGCCGGACACATCGATTGCGGCTGGTCGTGCGGCCCGCGCGGATAGTCCGCGATCAGCCGCTCGAGCGTCTCGGCCTTGCCGGCCGCGCGCGCCGCCGCCTGCAGCGTCTCGCGCCCGCCATGGCAATCCCCATCCATCCCTACACGCCCTCGTACATCACTTCGAGCGACGGCCGCGCGGCAACCGCCTCGGCGCCGCACATGTCGTCCATCGAGGCCGACTCCAGCACCACGCCGCGCCCGACCGCCTCGCCCTTGAACAATGCAAGCAGCCCGTCCTGCGTCAGCGGCCGCGGCCGCAGCGGGGGCGCCACCGCGACCTGATGGGCGAGGGCGGCGAACATCGGTTCCCAACGCGAGCCCGGCGCGCCGACGAGCTCGTAGTTGGCGCTCTTGCGCCTGATGTCGTCGTCGGCCGGGATCGCCGACAGCACCGGTATCCCGACTGCCTCGGCGAACGCGACCGCTTCGCCGGTTCCGTCGTCCTTGTTGATGACCAGGCCTGCGACGCCGACATTGCCGCCCATGCGCGCGAAATAATCGACCGCCGAGCAGACATTGTTCGCGACATAGAGCGACTGCAGGTCGTTCGATCCGACCACGATCACCTTCTGGCACATGTCGCGCGCGATCGGCAGCCCGAATCCGCCGCACACCACGTCGCCGAGGAAGTCGAGCAGCACGTAGTCGAAGCCCCAGTCATGGAAGCCCAGCTTGTCGAGCAGCTCGAAGCCGTGGATGATTCCACGCCCGCCGCAGCCGCGTCCCACCTCGGGACCGCCCAGTTCCATCGCGAACACGCCGTCGCGCTTGAAGCACACGTCGCCGATCGCAACCTTCTCGCCCGCAGCCTTCTTCTGCGACGACGTTTCGATGATCGTCGGGCACGACCGTCCGCCGAACAGCAGCGAGGTCGTGTCGCTCTTCGGATCGCAGCCGATCAGCAGCACCCGCTTGCCCATCTGCGCCATCGTGTAGGACAGGTTGGCGAGCGTGAAGCTCTTGCCGATGCCGCCCTTGCCATAGATCGCGATGATCTGCGTCTCGCTCATGCGGCCTTCCTCCAGTCCAGGATCATCTTGAGGCAATCAGGGTCGCCGAATGCGATCTCGTAGGCGTGCTCCGCCTCGGCGGCAGGCCGCCTGTGCGTGATCAGCCCGTCGAGCGACAGGGCCCCCGACCCGATCAGCTCGAGCACCGAAGCGAGGTCCGCCGGCTGCCATTCGGCGGCACAGCGTAGTCTCGCCTCGCGCATGAACGCCGGTGCGAACGCGAACCCGACAGTGCCCGCGTAGAAACCAGCCAGCACGATCTCGCCGCCGCGGCCGAGCCGCGCGACCAGCTGGTCCAGAACCGAGGCGTCGCCGCTCGCATCGACGATCGTCGAGTAGTCCCGTCGCGAATCCTGCTCCGGATCCACCACCGCATACCCATCGCCGGCGCTCCTGCGGCCCGCATCGGCTTCCCAGACCGTCGGCGGCTTGGACCCGGTCGCGATCGCGATCCGTGCCAGCAGCCGTCCGAGTGCCCCGTGCCCCACGATCAGTTCCGGCGCCTCGCCGCCCGCCAGCGCATGGTACGCGGTCGCCGCCAGCGCCAGCAGCGTGCCGCGCTCGCCGAGGTCGGGCTCGACCACGGCGACCCGAGCGCCCGGCACCACCACCCGCGCGGCCGCCCCTCCGAACAGCCCGCGCACCTCGCCGAAGCAGCGCGCGCCTGGCACGAACACGCGCTCCCCCGCGCTGCGTCCCGATCCCGGGCCGGCCTCGACCACTCGTCCGATCGACTCGTATCCGGGCACCAGCGGATAGCCCATGCCCGGGAAGTCCGGCATCCGGCCCGACCAGAGCAGCCGCTCCGTCCCGGCGCTGATGCCGCTCCACTCGATATCGACCACCACGTCGGCGGCCCCAGGGGTCGCGAGAGCGAGCGTGCTCAGTCCGGCCTGTCCTGGTCCCTGCATCACGACGGCAACCGTCTGCATCTGGACACCCCACTGGCCGACTCTCGAAGTGTCAGCCTAGATGGACAGCCTAAAGCGACAACTCGACTAGACACAAGTGCCAATGAGCAATCTGTCACCCGGCGATCATCACTTGCGTCAGCAACGGCGTGCGCGTCCGCAACAGCCGGACCCGTGCGAACCCGGCTGCCCGCAGCATCGCCCGGATCACCCTGGGCGACCGCGGCCGTCCACTGCCCATCGCCAGCAGGTAGAAACCGAAATATCCGTCTCCCGCCGATAGCGCCCCAGGGGTTCCCGCCATCGGCTCGGCGAGCAGCAATCGCCCGCCGGGCGCCAGCGCCCGACGCACCGATCGGAGCAACTCGAACGCGACATCGTCATCGTGGTCGTGCAGCACCCGGATCAGCGTCACCAGATCCGCTCCCTCCGGCAGCGGATCGCGCAAGAAATCACCGCCCACCACCGCCACCCGCGCGTCCAGTCGCGGTCGCGCCAGCCGGGCGACCGCCGGCAGATCGAACACCGCCATCCGCAGCGACGGCGCTCGCCGTTCCGCCTCGCGGACGAACGCGCCGCTGCCGCCGCCCACATCCAGCAGCCGCCGATGCCGTCGCACCGGATACGCGTCGAGCACCTCGCTCGCGATCATCGCCTGCGAGGCCTCCATCAATGCCGAATACCTTGCCGCCGCTTCCTCGCCGACCGCATTCGGGTCGCCGGCATACGGCCAATAGGAACCAAGCGAGGTCTTCGGAACCTCGCCACGCAGCAACGCCACCGGATCGCGCAGATCCTCGTAGAGCAGCGCATGATGCGCGATCATCGCCGTGACCCCCGGATTGTCGATCAGCGCCGCGCCCATCGGCCCCAGCCGGTAGGAGCCGCCTCGTCGCGACACGATCCGCAACGACGCTGCTCCAGCCAGCAAACGTTCGGTCCGTTCCGTCGTCAGGCCGAGATCCGGCGCCAGCGATTCCGCGTCACGCGCGCCGCGCAGCAGCCGCGCCGGCACGTCGAGCTCCACGCACGCCAGCAGGACTTGCGAGTAGACGAACCCGGCGCACAAATCGAACAGCGCCCCCGCCCGCCTGCGCGCGACTACCCGCATGACCGGAAACGCACTCGCCGCTCGCCGAAATCTGGCGTTCGCCTGCAGGCGGACGAAGATTTCCGATGCTGAGGCGAGCCGTCCCAGACCCGCATGGCTCATGTCATGGTGTCCAGAGGCAAAGCCTCTGGCGGGGTGCAGGGGAGGCGCCCCTGCCTAAGCCGCCGCCCCCAACACCAGTTCCTCCGGCAGCAGGCGGCTCAGCTCCGTCAGGATGAGCGTCCGCAGCATCTCACGATGCCGGCACGTCGGGATCGCCTCGATCGCGTCGCGCACCAGCGCCTCCACCCGCGCCGTGGCGCCACCCACCCCGTGCAGCAGCGCCGCACTCGGCCGACCCAGTGCCGCGTCGCGTCCCGATGGCTTGCCCAGTTCCTCCGCACCGAGTGCCATGTCGCGGATATCGTCGGCGACCTGGTAAGCCTCGCCGAGCCGCTCGCCCAGGCTTCGCCAGGGCTCGGCCGACACGCCCGACGCCAGCGCTCCCGCCATCGTTGCGAGCGCGAACAGCGACGCCGTCTTCGCCCGCTGATAGGTCGCCAGCACCACCGCCGGCTCGCTCTCCCAGCCCTGACCCGCCACCAGGCCGTGCGGCGTCCCCGCGGCACGCGCCAGCAGCAGCAGCATCGCCGCGTCCGCGCCCGCTCGCACCATGGTCTCGAACGCCAGCACGATCAGCGCGTCGCCCGCCAGCACCGCCAGCGGCTGCCCGTACGCCGCATGCACCGAGGCCGCCCCGCGCCGCATCGCCGCGTCGTCGAAGCAGGGCAGGTCGTCATGCACCAGCGACGCGCAGTGCAGCAGCTCGATCGAGGCCGCCGCTCCGTCCGCCAGCGTCCGGTCCGCCCCGCCGCACGCTTCAGCCACCGCCAGGCAAAGGCGCGGCCGCACCCGCATCCCGCCCGAAAACACGGCATGGCGGATCGCGTCCGACAGGCTCGGCGGGCCGCCCGCCTCGAACGTCAACGAAGCCGCCAGCGCCCGCTCGATCCGACCCCGCGAGTCCATTCCAAGCCCCTTTTGTAAGTTCAACTTGTCACTCAGGACTGTCAGCCTTACTAGACATTCGCGTCAACAACGATCTCGCGGAGCCTTGATGGCGGTCCATGTCGCGGTCATCGGCGCAGGGATCGGCGGGCTCGCCGCCTCGATCGTTCTCGCCTCGCGCGGCCTCGCCGTCACCCTCGTCGAACGTCAGCCGGCACCGGGCGGCAAGATGCGCCAGCTCACCCTCGGCGATGCCCGGATCGACGCCGGCCCCACCGTGCTGACCATGAAATCCGTCTTCGAGGAGCTCTTCGCCGACGCCGGCGAACACCTCTGCGATCATCTCACCCTGACGCGCGCCGGTATCCTCGGCCGCCACGCCTGGGGTGACGAGCAGCTCGACCTGCATGCCGATCGCGCCCAATCCGCGGACGCCATCGGACGCTTCGCCGGCGCCGGCGAAGCGCGCGGATTTCTCGACTTCGCCGCCCGCGCCGCCCACGTCTGGAACACGCTCGAGCCGGCCTTCATCCGCGCCCAGCGCCCGACCGTAACCGGATTGACCGCGCGCGCCGGCCCCCGCGCGCTCGCCGGCATCAGCCCCTTCACCACTCTGGCCACCGCCTTGCGCCGGCATTTCCGCGATCCGCGCCTGCGCCAGCTCTTCGGCCGCTACGCCACCTACTGCGGGTCGTCCCCCTACGAGGCCCCGGCGACCCTGATGCTGGTCGCCCACCTCGAAAGCCAGGGCGTCTGGCGCGTCGGCGGTGGCATGCACGCGCTCGCCACCGGCCTGACGGCGCTCGCCGCGCGCCAAGGCGTCGCTATCCGCTACAACGCCGAAGTCGCCGCCATCGACTTCGCGAACGGCAACGTCGTCGGCGTCAAGCTGGCCACCGGCGAGCATCTCCCCGCCGACGCCGTCATCGCCAACGCCGACGCCAACGCGATCGCCCTCGGGCGCTTCGGCGTGACCGGCGCGCTTCGCCCGAGCCCTCCCTCCACCCGATCGCTGTCGGCCGTCACCTGGGCCGCGGTCGCCGAACCATCCGGCTTCCCCTTGCTCCACCACAACGTCTTCTTCAGCCGCGATTACCGGCGCGAATTCGACGAGCTCCGCGTCGGCCGCCTGCCCGCGGAGCCGACGATCTATATCTGCGCCCAGGATCGCCACGAGATCGAACCCGGTCCAGGTCGGCCCGAACGCCTGCTCGTCCTCGTCAACGCCCCGCCCACCGGCGATGCCGGCCATCCCACCTACACGGATATCGAGCAATGTCAGGCGCGGACCCTGCAACAACTCAAAAGCTGCGGCCTGACGCTGAACCTTCCGGCCGGGACCCAGATCACCGGTCCGACCGGCTGGGATCGCCTGTTCCCGGCGACGGGGGGGGCGCTCTACGGCGCGAGCGCGCATGGCTGGGCGGCCTCCTTTCGCCGTCCCGGCGCCAGGACCCGTCTGCCGGGTCTGTATCTGGCGGGCGGCAGCACCCACCCGGGTCCGGGCGTGCCGATGGCCGCACTCTCCGGACGGCTGGCGGCGTCGGCCCTGATGGAGGACCTCGCTTCGACGGCCCGGTCGCGCACGACGGCTATGTCTGGTGGTATGTCGACGCGCTCAGCGCCGACGGCGCGCACGGCATCACCCTGATCGCCTTCCTGGGCAGCGTCTTCTCACCCTATTATCG
>CAXTUK010000039.1:0-13486 GCA_964247395.1 uncultured Acetobacteraceae bacterium | reverse complement strand
CGATCGCCAGGGCAGCCGAACCGCTCGGTTCCCGTCGCCGAAAGACAGTCTGGACAACCTGCAGCAGCGCCAGCAGCCCGGCTCCGAGCATCATTGCCTGGGGGATGTGCGTCCTGCCCAGCTCTCCCGCCGGAACGATCCGGTTCACGACCTCGAGGTGCGCCAAGACTGTCGGATAGCCGCGCAGCAGAAGGCCCAGCGAGAAGGCGAGGAGTGCGGCTGCGTTGCCGATGAACGCGACGCCGAAGCCGGCCATCGGGATCCCGACCACCGATCCGGCGACGCCGCAAGCAAGGCCGCCGCCGAGTATCAGCACGCGTCTGCCGCCCTGGTCGCCTGCCGCGATCGCTTCCGCGGCCGCCACACCGGGCGGCCATGCTCCCTCGGCCGGGAAGATCCGCGAACCGAACATCCGGTAGAGCAGCGTGGCATCGAGCAGCATGGCGAGGATCGCGCCGAGCAGCATCGGCCAGATCAGATCGGCCCGCCCAAGCAGGAACGGGATGCCGATCGGCAGCATCAGGCTGTTCGCGGCTCCGAAGGTGCTGGCCGAGATGGCGCTCTGCGCAAGGTTCTGGACGTGCGGCGAGCGAAACATCCGCAGAGCGGGGACGGGCAGCCGGCCAAGAGCCATTCCGGCCAGTGCGCCGATCAGCGACGTGTTCGTGGTGACGCCGAGCCGGACCAGGATCTGGATGCCGACGATCGATCCCAGGACGCAAAGGGGAGTGACGAGAAGGAGGACGGGCGCCGAGAAGAATCGTGGATGATGCTGCGAGGACGGCGCTTGCGTCGCCGTCTCGTCGGCTGCGCTCAGGTCAACGCCACGATCGCCACGACCATCGGGATGGCAGCGAGAACGACCCACGATCCCATCATCAGCAAGGCGACGGCGGATGAAATTCGTCGACCGACACGGCGCGACGGCTTGGCCTCAATGTCACGCTCCTGAAGCATCGAAGACTCCCCACTCAAGTGCTCCAGGTACGCTAGCAGGCGCCGACCTCGCGCAGTGTAACCGAAGGTCACTGTCCGGAGCGCAGACTTTCGCGGTTGTGGTCAATGGCTTGCCGCTTCGCAAGACGACGAGCGGGTGAAAGGACGGCACCATGTTCGTCTCGACGCGACTGGCGTTGCTGCAGGGTCAGACGCTTGCAACGGCTTGCCAAGTCCAGCAACGGCCGCATCCGCGGTGTTCAATTAGCCGTGATCAGCGAAGCAGGCCGAGCGCCCGCAGGATGTCGGCGGGTTTCGGCGCCTTGCGCGGCGTTCCGCTCACGGGTGCGCATGCGCCTGCGTGCGGGCCGGCCGCCGGTCCGATGCGGAACCCGACGCGTCCCCCCTCGGCCGCAAGGCGCGCGACCGGCGCCTGTGCGGTTCCGGACAGGACCACGGCGGTCGCGAGGCCGGTGCCTCCGAAGCGCAGCACGGGCTGGACGTGCAGGTCGAGCGCCCCGCTCGGCAGGGCGATGCGTCCGGAACCGTTCAGGTCGATGAGCGGCGTGTCGAGCGAGAACTGCCGCAACTCGAGCGTGCCGGGCGTGAAGTCGCCGTTCGCCGCGGCGCAGCGGACATGCACCGACGTGGCGGCAAGCTTCGGCAGGTGGCCGGCCTCGATGACGGCGCCGATCAGGTCCTGGACGACCGACTGCTCGAGATCGGCATCGGTGATCGTGGCGTCGAACGGTCCATCGATGGTCGCCGGATCGAGCCGGCCGCCCACTTCGTCGGCCTCGAGCGTGGCCCTGATTGCGAGCTTGCCGCCGATGAACGCGTTGCCGAGCGCCAGTGCGAACAGGGGAGCCGCCGGGAGGTCCTTCCCGTCGAGTGCGACGAGGACCCGGTGCGGCTTGCGGCCGAGGTCCTCGCGCCAGGTCAGCCATGGGGCGGCGTCGGCGAAGGCCGCACGGATCTCGAGCGGTCCTGGTTCGGCCAGACTCGTGCTGAGCCGGGACGGCGGCAGGTTCGACGCACCGACATGGAGCATCGATGCATTCAAGGAAGCGGCGAACTCCCCGACCGAGCGTCCGGTGACGGTCAGGGCGCCGTCGAGGGCGGCAGGCGGCAGGCCGTTCAGATCGAACGACCGGGCGATCGGCCGCGGGTCGGGCACCCGGATGGAGAGCATCGCCTGCATCGAACCGCTCCTGGCCGGCTCGCGACGCAACGCGCCGCGCACGGAAGCCTGGTCGCTGCCGGAGGACAGCTTGAGGTCGACCGGACCCTCCCGGGCCTGACCGCTCCAGAGGCGGGGCGATCCGAGCGACCCTTGGAGATGGAAAGGCGCCTGGTCGAGCGAACCTGACGCGTCGACCGAGAGCGGCGCGTCGGCCTTCCTGGCCTGCACTGTGAAACCGGTCAGCGACAATCCCGGCCGCACTCGAGCGAGATCGACATCACGACCCGAAGCGACCAGCCGCGAGACGCGCCACTGGCCCGATCGGGCCCGGCCAACCACGGCATCGATCTGCAGATCGGCGGCATGCGGCAGTTCGGCATGCGGGAAGATACCATCAAGATCAGCCATTTGCGGGACGACGGCGTGCACTCGTCCGTCAAAGCTTCCGCCATTCGGGGCCGTGAGGTTGCCGTCCAGATCGATGTGGCTGCCGGCCTTGCCGCGTCCGGTGGTCAGGGTCGCCCGGAACGGAACCGGTGTGTCCAGGGAAGCATCCATCAGATGGTCAGGCGGCGCGGATGCGAGCGAGATCGTGAATGGCGTCTGCCGGTGCCGTCCTGCGAGGAACAGCGTGAGAGAAGACCGATCCTGCTGCTGTACGCGCAGACGGTCGAAGACGATTTCGCCGCTCCCTGCCCTGCCGAGACCGCGCCAAGTGAGCAAGCCGCCGGTCGCATCGAGATCGCTGATCCGGGCGACGACCCTGGGACTGGGAGAATGCCTTGGTTTCGCCGAACTCCCGGCGGCCGGCGCGGGGCGGAACCGCCAGTTCGGCCGTCCATCGACCGATTCGAGCAGGATGTCGGGTCCGGTCACCGCCAGAGTGTCGAGGTGCACGGTTCGACCGAGCAGCGCGAGCAGATCGATACGGCCTGCCACCTTCCGCGCGGTGAGCATCCGCGGCCGGGTCCCGCCCGGTATGTTGTCGATCGAGACATCGTCGGCGACGAAGCCGGGCGATGGCAGCAACGTGAGTTGCAACCGGCCGTCGATGTGGAGCGCTCGCCCGGTCGCGCGCAAGAAGGCCGTTTCGAGACGCGGCCTGAGAGCGTTCGCATCGAGATTGGCCACGAGCCACGCGGCGATCGACAACAGCGCCACGAGGCCGAGAAGCACGACGATGACGCGCGGGGCGCGGCTCGAGACCTGGTCCGACATTCAGGCTCTGCTGACGCTGGGCGCTCGGCTCGCCGCGAAGCCGAGCTGCCGGAAGGTCTCGGTCATATGCGTGGGAAGCTCGGCGGTGACCGTGAGCCTTCGGCCGTCGAGATGCGGAAAAGCGAGACCGCGGGCATGCAGGTGCAGCTGGTCCGGGAAGCGTTCCATCCTGGAGCGATCCCCGCCGTATTTCGGATCGCCGAGGATCGGAACGCCGATCGCATCGCAATGGACCCGCAACTGATGCGTCCGGCCGGTCAGCGGCAGGAGCTCCAGCCAGGCGAGGCGGCGCGCGGCCGAGTCGACCGTGCGATACTCGGTGCGTGCAGGGGCGGCGTCATCGTCGCCCCGCTCGGCCAGGACCGTCAGCGCGCCGCCGCCGCCGCCCAGCCTGGCCAGGGGCGCGTCGATCACGCCCTCGGCCGGAACCGGTCTGCCGACCACCACGGCCCAGTAGGTCTTTTTCATCTCGCGTGAGCGGAACAGCGACGCGAGCCGCGCGGCGCTGTTCGGACCTTTCGCCAGCAGCAGGACGCCCGACGTGTCGCGGTCGAGGCGATGGACCAGCAACGGGCGCCGGCCACTCGCATCGCGCAGCGAGTCCGCCATGCGGTCGACATGGCGGACGATCCCTGGGCCGCCCTGGGTCGGCAAACCGCTGGGCTTGTTCAGGACCAGCAGGTGATCGTCCTCGTAGATCGTCATCGACGCGAGCGCCCGGACATCGCGCGGGTCGATGCGGCCGATCCCGGTGGCGTCCGGCTGCGAGATCGGCGGAATGCGGATCGCCTGGCCGGGCTGCAGTCTGGTGGCAGCCTCCGCCCGCTTGCCGTCGATCCGGATCTGGCCGGTGCGGCAGAGCCTCTGCAGGGCACCCTGCGCGAGGCCGGGATGGCGCCGACGGAACCAGCGATCCAGCCTGATGTCGCCTTCGTCCTCGGCCACGGTCTCGATGACGACGTTCACGGCGTTCGTCCCTGCCCTCGCCTCTCTCTCAGTCGCGACCATTCGGCCAGCCTCGACCTGATGCCCTCCTCGCGACCCCGCGGCGTGGGTTCGTAGAAGGTCTGGCGAGGCATCTCGTCCGGGAAATAGTGCTGTCCGGAGAAGGCGTCCTCCTCGTCGTGATCGTATTCATAGCCCTGTCCATAGCCGAGGTCGCGCAGCAGGCGCGTGGGCGCATTTCGTATGTGCGGCGGCGGCATCAGGCTGCCGGTGGTCCTCGCCGCGCGCATCGCGGCAGCGAAGGCCTTGTAGACGGCATTCGACTTGGGCGCGACCGCGAGATGGACGACGAGCTCGGCGAGCGCGAGTTCGCCCTCCGGGCTGCCGAGCCGTTCGTAGGCTTCCCAGGCCGCGAGCGCCAGCGTGAGCGCGGCCGGATCGGCCAGCCCGACATCCTCGGCGGCGAAGCGCGTCAGCCGGCGCGCCAGGTAGCGCGGGTCCTCGCCGCCGGTGAGCATGCGCGCGAACCAGTAGAGCGACGCATCCGGATCGGATCCGCGCAGGGATTTGTGCAGCGCAGAGATCAGATTGTAATGCTCTTCCCGGTCGCGGTCGTAGAGCGCGGCGCGCCGCGCGAGCACGTTGGCGAGGTCGGCAGGGCCGAGCTGCCGGACACTTCCCGGGTCGAGGGCGAGGATCTGCTCGACCATGTTCAGCAGATAGCGGCCGTCGCCATCGGCCATCGCACGCAGCGTCGCCCGACCCTCGTCGTCGAGGGGCAGGGATCGTTCCTCGGACGCTTCCGCTCGCTGCACCAGCTGTTCCAGCGCCGCATCGTCCAGCCGGTGCAGCACCAGCACCTGGCAGCGCGACAGCAAGGCGGCGTTCAATGCGAAGCTCGGGTTCTCGGTGGTGGCGCCGATCAGCACGATCGTTCCGTTCTCGACCACCGGCAGGAAGCCGTCCTGCTGGGCGCGGTTGAAGCGATGGATCTCGTCGACGAACAGCAGCGTCCTGACGCCGGTGGACGCGAGCCTGCGCGCCGCCTCGTCGAACGCCCGCTTGAGGTCGGCCACTCCGGAGAAGACGGCCGACAACTGGACGAACCGCATGGCGGCCGCCTCGGCGAGCAGGCGGGCGATGGTCGTCTTGCCGCTCCCGGGACCGCCCCAGAGGACAAGGCTCGCGAGGCTGGAACGGGCGAGCATGCGCCGGATGGCGCCGGTTTCGCCGAGCAGATGATCCTGTCCCACGACGGCGTCGAGGGTGCCGGGGCGCAGCCTGTCGGCCAGCGGCCGGGATGGTCCGGACGCCTGGCTGCGGTCGCCCGACGGAGCCGGCGCCGCAAACAGGTCGGCGGAGGGATCGGATGGCTCGGGACGGGTTGTCACGCCGAGGAGGATAGCCCCAAAACCTCCCGCGCGAACTCCGACCGGAACACCACATGCCCGACGACCATCCTACCTCGCGCCGGGGCTTGGCGGCCGGCGGCCTAGCCGCGCTCGGGATCGTCTTCGGCGATCTGGGAACCAGTCCGCTCTACACCTTGCAGACCGTGGTCAGCGACGCGGGCGGCAAGGTCGATCACCAGGCGCTGCTCGGCAGTCTGTCGCTGCTGGTATGGTCGCTGATGATCGTGGTGACGTTGAAATACGCCGTCCTGGTGATGCGGGCCGACAATCATGGCGAGGGCGGCATCCTCGCCCTGCTGTCGCTCATCGGGCCGCGCTTCACCGGACACCTGTTCTCGCGGGCGACATTGCTGACCTGCGCGGGACTGTTCGGCGCCGCCCTGCTGTATGGCGACGGAGTGATCACGCCGTCGATCTCGGTGCTCAGCGCGCTCGAAGGCACCGAGACGGTCACGAACGTGGTCAAGCCCTACATCCTGCCGCTCGCGGTGCTGATCCTCGCCGGCCTGTTCGCGGCGCAGCCGTTCGGCACTGCGTCGATCGGCGTCGTGTTCGGCCCGGTGATGGTGGCCTGGTTCGGCGTGGTCGGGGTGCTCGGTGCCCGCAATCTGATCGCACACCCGGCCGTGCTCGCCGGACTCGACCCCCTGGTCGGGCTGCATTTCCTCGCGCATCACGGGTGGGGGAGCTTCATCGTCCTCGGCGGCGTGTTCCTCGCAGTGACGGGGACCGAAGCGCTGTACGCCGACATGGGGCATATCGGCCGGCGTCCGGTCCGGGCCGCGTGGCTGGTCGTCGTGTTCCCAGGGCTGCTGCTGAGCTACGCCGGTCAGGTCGCGTTCATGGACGCCCATCAGGACATCAAGGGAAACCCGTTCTTCGTCTCCCTTCCGCACATGCTGGTGATTCCCGTCGTGGTGCTCGCGACGTTGGCGACGATCATCGCGAGCCAGGCGATCATCACCGGGACGTTCACGCTGACGCGACAGGCGATGCAGCTCGGCTGGTTTCCGGGGCTCAACATCCGGCAGACGTCGGACATCGAGTATGGCCAGATCTACGTGCCGGTGGTGAACTGGGTGATGATGCTGGCGACGATCGCGATCGCGATCGGATTCAAGAGTTCGGATCATCTGTCCGGCGCCTACGGCACCGCGGTCTCGACGACGATGCTGATGACGACCGCGCTGATCTACGACGTGATGCGCGTCAAGTGGCACTGGCCGGTCGCGATCGCGGCGCCGCTCGCCGGTTTCTTTCTCCTGGTCGACCTCGCCTTCTTCGGCGCAAACCTGCTCAAGATCACGCAGGGAGGCTACGTGCCGCTGGCGATCGGTCTGTCCCTCTTCACCCTCATGATCATCTGGCACAAGGGGACCGGGCTGGTCCGTGACGGGCTGGCGCCGCTCGGCGAACGGGTCGACGAGGTGCTGGCCAAGCTGGCAAGCGGCGCCATCCCTCGCCTGCCCGGCTCGGTGGTGTTCCTGTCGCGCTCCGAGTCCGCGGTGCCACCGATCATGGCGAGGCACGTCGCGGACTTCCATTCGCTTCCCGAGAAGGTGGTGGTCCTGTCGGTGAAATTCACCGACGCGGCGCGCGTGGCTGCAGGCGATCGCGTCCGGACGCGCACGATCGCCGACGGGGTGTCGCAGGTGACGGTCCGTTTCGGCTTCGTCGAGATGCCGAATCTCGCGCAGGCTCTCGCGGGTGCCAAGGATCTCGGCTGCGACATCGACCTCGACCAGGTGCTCTACCTGGTGGGCAAGGACGATATCGTGCCGCACGAGACGCGACCGAAGATGGTGCTCTGGCAGCGCGTCCTGTTCGGCCTGATGTATCGCAACGCCGTCCGCCCGTCGGACCGTTTCACCCTGCCGCGACATCGGCTGATCGAGATCGGACACCAGGTCGAGGTGTGAGGCGCGGGCTCCGGCTTCGGGGGGCCCGCGCCGCGGTCACAGAGCGGGGTCATGGGGGGGAGGCAGGGGCCGCCCGCGCCGATGTCACTTCGCGGCTTCTTGCTCGGAAGCATGCGACAGAGCCTCGCCAAGCGCCTTGGCCTTCTCGGCGTTCTTGCCTTCGGCCTTGCCGGCGATGGCGACGGATTCCTTGCCGAGCTTGGCGACCAGCTTGCGGATCGCCTCTCCGTCCAGTTCCTTGGCGTGGAGATGCTTCTTGAGGCTTTCGAGATCACGGACGATCCCCTTGGCGCCGGGAGCGTCGAGCTTTTCCAGCGTCGTTTCCCATCCTTCGATGTTCTTGACGGCGGCGTCGACCGTGAAGCCTTTCAGCCCCTCCTTGATGTGCTTGATCGTTGCGTCGAATTGCGGCATGGCGGTTTCCTTCTCAACGCCGAACGTTCGGCGTTGAGAAGAGGAAAACCGGCCGGCTTGCGAAGTTGCGCGAGCATCGCGCCGTCCCCGGCGATGGTCGAACGAAATTTCGTCAAGGTGTGAAACGTAAGGCTGATGGTCAGATTCCCCGTTCGGTGACGAATTTGGGATTGAGGTAGCTCTCGATCGCTTCGGTGCCGCCTTCGGACCCGTAGCCGCTGTCCTTGATGCCGCCGAACGGGGTCTCGGGCAGGGCGAGCCCGACATGGTTGATCGAAATCATCCCGCTCTCGATGCGGTCGCCGAGGGACGCGACGTGACCGCTCGATCGGCCCCAGGCGTAGGCGGCCAGACCGAAGGGCAGCCGGTTGGCTTCGTCGATCGCATCGTCGAGGTCGGCGAAGGGCAGCATCAGCGAGACCGGACCGAACGGCTCCTCGTTCATGATCCTCATCTCGCGCGTCACGCCGGTCAGGACGGTGGGTTCGAAGAAGTTGCCGACGTTGCCGATCCGCGATCCGCCGGTCGCAATCGTGGCGCCCCGCGAGACCGCATCGGCGACCAGCTCCTCGACGGCGTGGCGGCGGCGCGGGGTCACCAGCGGACCCATCTCGGTGTCGGGGTCGAGGCCGTTGCCGACGCGGATCGCGCGATGTGCCTCGACGAAGCGGTCGAGGAACTGGTCGTGGACACGTTGCTGGACCAGGAAGCGCGTGGGCGAGATGCAGACCTGGCCGGCGTTGCGACGCTTGGCAACGAGCATCGCCCTGGCGGCGCTCTCGATGTCGGCGTCGTCCATGACGATGACGGGCGCATGGCCGCCGAGCTCCATCGTCACCCGCTTCATGTGCTGGCCGGCGAGGGCCGCCAACTGCTTGCCGACCGCGACGGAGCCGGTGAAGGAGACCTTCCGGATCACCGGATGGGGGATCAGGGTATTCGAAATCTCGGCGGGAACGCCGTAGACGAGGTTGGCGACACCGCGTGGCAGGCCGGCATCCGCGAGCGCGCGGAACAGTTCGGCCGGCGAGAACGGCGTCTCCTCGGGGCCTTTGACGATGATCGAGCAGCCGGCGGCGAGCGATGCGCCCAGCTTGCGGACGATCTGGTTGAGCGGGAAGTTCCAGGGCGTGAAGGCCGCGACCGGGCCGACCGGCTGCTTGAGCACGAGCTGTCGCACGCCGCCGGCTCGAGCCGGGATGACGCGGCCGTAGGTGCGGCGACCCTCCTCGGCGAACCAGTCGAGCGTGTCGGCGGCGTTGGCCGTCTCGACGCGGGATTCGACGATCGGCTTGCCCTGCTCGGTGGTCATCAGGCGGGCGATGTGGTCGAGACGTTCGCGGAGCAGGGAGGCGGCGCGGCGCAGCACGTCGGAGCGCTCGAGCGGCGAGGTGGCGCGCCAGATCTCGAAGCCGGTGCGGGCGGCCTCGAGCGCCTCGTCGAGGTCGGCCGTGCCGGCGTGCGCCGCGTGCCCGATCACCTCGTCGGTGGCTGGGTCGACCACCTCGAACGTGCGTCCGGAGGCGGCCGGCCGCCACTCCCCGGCGATGAACAGCTGAACGGCGTCGATCATCGGCTTTCTCCGGATGCGGGTCGGGGATCCTAGATCAGGACATCCTCCACCCGTATCGGCAAACGCCTGACCCTTCGCCCCGTCGCATGGAAGACGGCATTGGCGATGGCGGCGGCGGTGCCGACGATCGGCAGCTCGCCGATGCCGCGGGCGCCGAGCGGGTCGACGACCCGATCCGACGAGTCGACGGTCGCGACTTCGATCGATGGCACGTCGGCGTTCACGGCGACGAGATAGTCGGACAGGTTGCCGTTGACGATGCGGCCGGTGCCGATGTCGGGAACGGCGGCTTCCAGCAGCGCCTGGCCGATGCCGAAGACGATGCCGCCGAGCAGCTGGCTGCGGCCGGTGCGGGCGTTGAGGATGCGGCCGGCATCGTAGACGCCGACGAAACGGGAGACGCGGACGGTGCCGAAATCGGGATCGACGCGAACCTCGGCGAACTGGGCGCCGAAGGAGTGGCGGGAGAATTCCTTGAAGTCTCCGCCGGGCCGGGCGCCGGCCTCCGCCTCGATCGATGATTGGCGGGCGCGAGACAGGAGGTCGGCGAAGGGCACGCCGCCTTTCGGCCCGACGACGGCGCCGTTCTCGCAGCGGAGATCGTCCGGGGAGATCCCGGCCCATCCCGGCATGGTGGCGAGAGCCAACCCGAGCATGCGGGCGCGAACCGCCGCGGCGGCCATCTGCACGGCGGGCATGACGCTGACCGCGGTCATCGAGCCGCCGGACACGGGTGCGGTCGGGAGGGCGGTGTCGCCGAGCTCGGAGCGGACGCGCGCCATGTCGAGGCCGAGCGTGTCGGCCGCGACCTGCGACATGATGGTGTAGGTGCCGGTGCCGATGTCCTGGGTGCCGGACTGGACCAGGGCGGTGCCGTCGGCGAGCAGGCGAACGCGCGCGCTGGCGGGCATCCGGTTGGCCGGGTAGGTCGCCGTCGCCATGCCCCAGCCGATCAGGACGTGGCCGTCACGCATCGATCCCGGCGCGGGCGACCGGCGGTTCCAGCCGAACATCCCGGCCCCCATGTCGTAGGCTTGGCGGAGGTTCTTCGAGGAGAACGGCTTGCCGGTGTCGCCGTCGCGCTCGGCGTAGTTCCTGAGGCGGAGTGCGATCGGATCGATGCCCAGCTCGGCCGCGAGCTCGTCCATCGCGCACTCGATCGCGAACACGCCGGAGGCCTCGCCGGGTGCTCGCATGTAGGTCGGAAGCCCGTAATTGGTCGCCACCAGCCGGTGGCTGGTGGCGATATTGTCGCAGGCGTAGAGCATGCGCGACGCGGTCGCGACCGGCTCGGCGAACTCGCCGAGGGCCGGATCGGACATCTGGGTGACGCCGTCGTGGCGCAGCGCGACCAGGGTGCCGTCGTGGCGGGCGCCGAGACGGACGTTCTGGCGGGTCTGCGGTCGATAGCCGTTGTTGGAATACATCTGCTCGCGGGTGAGCTCGAGACGGACGGGCCGGCCGACATGGCGCGCGGCGATGGCGGCGAGCGTGATCGGAGGCCAGGCGTTGCCCTTGCAGCCGAAGCCGCCGCCGACATACGGGCAGATCACACGCACATGGTCCGGGGGGAGCAGGAAGAAGGCGGCGAGCGTCGACTGCACCCCACTGACGCCCTGGGTCGCGGTCCAGACCGTCAGGCGGTCGCCGCTCCACGACGCGATGGTCGCGTGCGGCTCCATCGGGTTGTGGTACTCGGGCGGCGTTTCGTAGAGAGCGTCGATCTTGACGGGAGCGCCCGCGAAGGCGGCGTCCGGGTCGCCACGACGGCTGTCGGCAGGCACGCTGCCGCCGCGGAAATCCTTCGGTGGATAGGCGTGGGCCAGCGCCGCCCGCATGTCGGTCACGGCGGGGAGATGCGTGGTGCGGGCGACGACCAGCGAGGCGGCGTGCTGCGCGGCTTCGTTGGTCTGCGCGATCACGAGCGCGATCGGCTGACCCTGGAAGCGGATCCGGTCGTCCTGCAGCAGCGGTCCGGTCACGGTCTGCTGGGACGCCTTCTCGACCCGCAGGCCGCCGGTGTTGCCGGACGTGATCACCGCCAGCACGCCGGGCGCGCCGCCGGCAGCCCGCGTATCGAAGCCGGCGATGCGTCCGTTCGGGATGGTGCTGGCGACCATCGCCACATGGACCATGCCGGGCTGCGTGAACTCGGCGGCGTAGCGGGCCTCGCCCCGCGTCTTGACCGCCGCGTCGACGCGCATCAGGCCATCGCCGATCATGCCGACACCGTTTCGAGAGCACGCCGGGTGACGTTGACGAGCAGACGCATCTTGAAGCCGTTCTCCGATCTGGGGACAGCACCGGCGGTGGCGAGGGATGCGGCGGCGCGGATGTTCTCGTCGGTGGGCGGCTTGCCGCGGAGTGCCGCCTCGACCTCGGACAGCCGCCACGGCCTGGTGCCGACGCCGCCGGCGGCGAGGCGGACGTCTCGGATCAGGCCGCCTTCGATGTGGATGCCGGCGGCGACCGAGGCGAGCGCGTAGGCGTAGCTCTGGCGGTCGCGTACCTTGACGTAGGTGGAGCGGCGGCCGGCGGGGCTGGCGGGGACCAGGATCGCGGTGACGAGCTCGTTCGGCTTGAGCACGGTCTCCAGCCAGGGCGTGTGACCGGGCAGACGGTAGAACTCGCCGATCGGGATGCGCCGGCCGGCGTCGGTCTCGATGACGGCGTCGAAGGCGACAAGGGGGACCGGCATGTCGGACGGATGGGTGGCGATGCAGGATTCGCTGCCGCCGAGGATGGCGAGCTCGCGGTTGCGGCCAGGGATCGCCGGGCAGCCCGCGCCGGCCTCGCGCTTGTTGCAGGGAAAGGCGACGTCGCGGAAGTAGAGGCAGCGGGTGCGCTGCAACAGGTTGCCGCCGACGGTGCCGAGATTGCGGATCTGCGGCGAGGCGGCGGCGAGCAGGGCATCGGAGATCGCGGGCCAATCGCTGCGCACCTGCGGGTCCTGGCCGACCTGCGCCATGGTGGCGAGCGCGGGCAGACGCAGCGTGCTGGCGGCGACGGTCACGTGCTGACGGGCGGCGACGTCGAGGCTGCGCAACCGTGCCGGCTGGACGACGCCGTTGCGCAGCAGCTGCACCATGTCGGTGCCCCCGGCGATGACCATGCTGTCCGGCTGGGCCTGGTTGCTGGCCGGATCGATCCGGAACGGGTGCAATGGCTCAGCCCTGCTCGGTGCCGAGGCCGCGCTCGGCGCGCTGGCCGGCGGCGTCGCGCACGGCGGCAACGATGTTGGGATAGGCGCCGCATCGGCAGATGTTGCCGCTCATCCACTCGCGGATCTCGTCGTCCGAGCCCGTGTGGCCCTCCTCGATCAGGGCGGCGGCCGACATGACCTGACCGGGGGTGCAGTAGCCGCATTGCAGCGCATCGTGCTCGGCGAAGGCGCGCTGCACCGGATGGAGGGTCTCGCCGTCCCCGAGGCCCTCGACGGTGCGGACCGAACGGCCGCCGAGGCGTGCGGCGAGGACCAGGCAGGAGACGACGCGCTCGCCGTCGAGATGGACGGTGCAGGCGCCGCACGCGCCCATCGCGCAGCCCTTCTTGGTGCCGGTCAGGGACAGGTGGTCACGGAGCGCGTCGAGGAGGGTGGTTCGTGGATCGATGTCGAGAGCGACCGGGCGTCCGTTCAGCTCGAAGGCGACGTGCTGGGTGGCTTGGTCAGTGGACCGCGCCTCCGGGTTGGCGACGGCGCTGTCGAGCGGCAGGATCGCCAGTCCGGACGCGGTCGCGCCGAGGACCTCCCTTCGCGTGACGATCGCCTCCGTCATGAGCGTCTCCCGCATTAATTCCCGGGAGAGGATGGGCCAGGAAACGGCTCTGTCTGCTCACTATGTCGCGAGCAAGGACGGCGCCAAGTCAGGCAGGGGGTCTGGGGGAC
>CAXTUK010000038.1:0-13493 GCA_964247395.1 uncultured Acetobacteraceae bacterium | reverse complement strand
CCGCGTCACCTACGACATCACCAGCAAGCCGCCCGGCACGATCGAGTGGGAATAGAGAAACAGCTCGCTATCACAACGTCGTGAAGGGGCGAGTTGCGCTTGGGCGGCCCGGCGCCATGCCGATAGCTTGCGGTCGCGTTTCGAACGGCAGCAGGACCCCTGCATGACGAAGTCCGGCTTCTGCGCGCTGTTGGCGGCGGCCTCGCTCCTCCTACCTCCGGGCGCGCTTGCCAAGAGCGCCAAACGTGGGATCGCCTACGATCTCGCGTCGGCCGCCGACATCGCCGCGGTCTCACCCGGCGTGAGTTGGTGGTACAACTGGGCGAGCGCGCCCAACGGCGGCGTTCCAGGCATCTACACCACCCAATACAGTATGGATTATTATCCGATGCTGTGGAACGGCAGCTTCGACGCCAGTGCGGTGATCGCCTTCATCCGCGCCCATCCGGATGTGCATTATCTCCTGGTTCTCAACGAGCCCAACGTGAGCGGGCAGGCCTACGCGACGCCGCAGCAGGCGGCGGCGCTCTGGCCGCAATACGAAGCGATCGCGAGCGAGACCGGCGTCGAGATCGTCGGGCCGCAGGTCACGTGGGGCACGATGCCGGAGTACGAAGATCCGGTAGCCTGGCTTGATGCCTTCTACGGTGCCTACGAGGGGGCGAATGGAGGACGCCAGCCGCGGATCGATTACCTCGGCTTTCATTGGTATGATTACGGTCTCGACCAGCAGCTCGATCGGCTCGACAAATACGGCAAGCAGATCTGGGTCACCGAGTTCGCGAACTGGCATAGCCAGAACGATGGCGCACAGGTCACGACTCTCGCCGGGCAAGAGGCGGAGATGAAGGACATGGTCGCGACCTGCGAGGAGCGAAGCGACGTATTCCGCTACGCATGGTTCACCGGCCGCGTCAGTCCGGATCCGCACTTCTCGAGCCTGTTCGGCAACACGCCTGGTCAGCTTTCGCCGCTTGGTGAACTCTACCTTTCCCAGCCTTACTGAGAGGAGCGTCGGATGAGAATTCTCTCCTGCCGGACGATGATGCCGGCGATTGGCGCGCTGTGGCCGGCAATGGCCTGCGCGACGCCCGATTTCGGTCCGAACGTCACCGTGTTCAGCCCGTCGACGCCGGCTTCGCAGATCCAGACGGTGCTCGGGCAGATCAACGCAGAGCCGCAGTTCGGAACCAACCGTCACGCCGTGCTGTTCGAGCCGGGCAGCTACGGCGTCGGCGGAACGGTGGGCTACTACGAGCAGATCGCGGGGCTGGGGCAATCGCCGGACGACACCGTGATCTACGGCGGACTGACGGCGGAAGCGCCGGTCTCGAGCTCGAACGGGCAGACGACGGACAATGCGACGGACAATTTCTGGCGCTCGGAGGAGAATTTCGCGGTCGCGCCGACCACCGGGACGACGCGCTGGGCGGTCAGCCAAGCAGCACCCTTGCGCCGGATGCATATCAAGGGAGGGATCACCCTGGCGGGCGCCTATTATGGCTGGGCAAGCGGCGGGTTCATCGCCGATTGCGCGATCGACGGCAGTGTCGGCAATTACTCCCAGCAGCAATATTTCACCCGCAACAGCTCGGTCGGCGGCTGGTCGAACGCGGTCTGGAACCAGGTGTTCGCGGGCACGACAGGCGCGCCGGCGCAGTCGTTTCCCAATCCGCCCTATACGACGCTGGCGACGACGCCGGTGGTGGCGGAAAAGCCGTATCTCACCGATGACGGTTCGGGGAACGATTTCAACGTCGTGGTGCCAGGGGTGAAGACGGGCTCGTCCGGGACGGACTGGACCGGTCCGGCCGGCAAGGTCATTCCGATCTCGCAGTTCCTCATCGCGCAGCCCTCGACACCGGTGAGCGCGATCAACGCGGCGCTGGCCTCGGGACAGGACCTGATCCTGACACCGGGCGTGTATCAGCTCTCGGGGCCGATCGTGGTGAACAACCCGGACACGGTGATCCTCGGGCTTGGTTTCGCGACGCTGGTGCCGCAGGCGGGAACGCCGGCGATCTCGGTCGCTGACGTGGACGGCGTGCGGATCGCGGGCCTGATCGTCGATGCGGGGCCGCAGAATTCGCCGGTGCTGCTGGAGATGGGCGCCGGTTCGTTGACGCCGGGCGCGCATGCAAGCGACCCGTCGGTGCTGAGCGACGTGTTCTTCCGCATCGGCGGCGCGACGGCAGGCCGTGCCACGACGAGCCTGCAGGTCGACAGCGCGCACGTGATCCTGGACGACATCTGGGCCTGGCGGGCCGATCACGGGCAGAACGACAGCGTCGGCTGGACGATCAATACCGCCTCGCACGGGCTGGTGGTGAACGGCGACGACGTGACCGCGCTCGGGCTCGCCGTCGAGCACTACCAGCAGGAGCAGGTGCTCTGGAACGGCAACGGCGGCGAGACGATCTTCTACCAGAGCGAGATGCCGTATGATCCGCCGAGCCAGTCGGCGTGGATGGACGGATCGGCGAACGGTTATCCGTCCTACGTGGTGTCGGGGTCGGTGACGTCGCACCAGGCTTACGGGCTGGGCGTCTACAGCTATTTCGATCAGGGCGTGACGATCACGGCGGACAACGCGATCACCGCGCCGCAGGTCGGCGGCGTGTCGATGAACGACATGACGAGCGTGTATCTCAACGGTTCGGGCGGCATCTCGAACGTGATCGACGGGATCGGCGGCGGCGTGGGCGCCCCTTCGGGGACCCGGGCGACGGTGACGCGACGCCGGTAGAACGCTGTGGGAGCAGGGCAGGGCAGGGGCCAGCCCCTGCACCCCGCCGGGGCTGGCAGCCCCGGACCCACGTGACTTATATCAGAGCAGTTCCTGGACCAGTCCCGCCTCGAGCTCCCGCAACCGCTCGCCCAGCCCCCGGTGCTCCCAGCCGTCGAGAGTGACGAGCCGCGAAGCCGCCTCGTCGGCCTGGAACACCGTCTCCATCTGGCTGCCGAACGCGCCGCCGAGGACGATCGCGTCGATCTCGTTGTTCCACACCGTGCTGCGCCAATCGAGGTTCGACGAGCCGACCGCCGACCACTGCCCGTCGATCACCGCCGTCTTCGCATGCAGGATGCGACCCTGGTATTCGAGCAGCTTCACGCCGGCCTCGAGCAGTTCGCCATAGTCGGAGCGGCCGGCCGCCACCGCCGCCTGGCTCGTGCTGCGGCCCGGAACGATCACCCGCACGTCGACCCCGCGCCGCGCCGCCGCTTCCAGCGCCCGGCGCATGTCCGGGGTCGGCACGAAGAACCCGGTCGTCAAGTGGATCGAACGCTGCGACAGCGCCATCGCGGCGAGCAGGGTGCGGTAGATCAGCGGGTGGCCACGGCCGTTCTCGGGCGCGCCGTCGATCGCCTGCACCATCAGCCCGTCCGGGAAGGGCGGAGCAGGCGAGGGCGGCTCGGTGATCGGCGCTCCCTTCTGCCGGCGCCACGTCTCCATGAAGTAGTGCTCGAACTGCCTGGTCACCGGCCCCTCGATCCGCACGTCCGTGTCGCGCCAGGCCTGGTCGTTCGGCCCGAGCTTCGGCAGCGTCGCCGCGTTCTCGTACACCCGCGTGATGTTGACCCCGCCGGTGATCGCCACGATGCCGTCCACGCAAAGCAGCTTGCGGTGATCGCGATCGTTGAGGTTCACCGGCACGCGCGCGTTCGGCAGCAGCGGATTGAACTTCAGGACCTGCACGCCGCCGCGTCGCAGCCGGTCGAACACCGCCTGCGACGTGCCGAGCGTGCCGAACGCGTCATGGATCAGGTGGACCGCGACGCCGCGCGCCCGCGCATCGAGCAGCAGCCGGGCGAATCCGCCCCCCGCCTGGTCGTCGAACTGGTAGCTCTCCATGTCGATGCGCGTGCGCGCGGACCGGATCGCATCGGCAAGTGCGGCGAACGACGCCGGTCCGTTGACGAGCAGTTCGACCCGATTGCCGGGCAGGAAAGGCCGGTGCGCGAAGCGCTCGCCCTGCTGGCGCATCAGATCGAGCGCGCGCGCCGGGTCCGCGCCGGCTCTGGCGGCGAGAAGGTCGGGATCGGCGCCCGGCAACGGCGCGACCGCGCACGCAGCAAGAACGAAGGTGAGGCAGAGCACCAGGATGCGCATCGGGCCATTCTATATCGGAAACGTGTTAGGTTGTCCTAACGAGAACGATCCCGCGTCTCGCGCGCTACGGCCTCGCGAGAACGAGGGAGACGACGATGGACGATCACCGGATCTGGAGTTTCGAGGAAAGCCTCTGGACCGCGGACGCCGAGCACTATCGCGCCTCGATCGACGACGAGTGCCTGATGGTCCTGCCGGCGCCCCCCTTCGTGATGAGCGGCGCCCAGGCGATCGACGCGGTCGCCGGCACGCCCCGGTGGTCGAAGGTGGAACTCACCGAACGTCAGGTCGCCCGCCCGCAGCAGGGCCTGATCGTCATCGCCTACAAGGCTCGCGCCGAGCGCGAAGGCATCACGCCCTACGAGGCCCATTGCACGTCGACCTACCGGCAGCTGGCCCACGAGGTCTGGCGCGTCGTCCAGCATCAGCAGACGCCGCCGCTGCTCGCCGACGCCTGAAGCCCGGGCCGTCCGTCAGGCTTCGCCGCCGCCCATGGCCGACGCGAACTCGACAGTCCCGAATCCGTAACGGGCGAACCCCGCCTCCAGCGCGCCCGCGGCTCCCGGCGCTCCCGTCGTGATCGCCAAGTCCCGCGTCGCTCCTTGCCGCCCAGGCGACGCGGCCAGCAACGCGGCGGCATGTCGCGCGACCGCATCCGCCGGGTCGAGCCAGGTGACGCCTGCCGGCCCGCTCTCCGCCAGCAGGTCGAGCAGCAGCCCGTAATGCGTGCAGCCCAGGCAGACCACGTCGATCGCCTCGCCGCCGTCGCAGGCGAACAACTGCTCCAGCTCGGCCGACATGGCGGCCGCCGCGACCGGCCGTCCGAGGAACCGGGCCTCCGCCAGATCCGCCAGCCCGCGTGCCCCGTGCGCGATCAGCCGGCAATCCGGCGCGAAACGCTCCTGCAGGTCCCGCACGTAGGCACGCCCGACGGTCGCTTGCGTCGCGAGCAGGCCGATCGTCCGCGTCCGGCTGATGGATGCCGCCCATTTCACCGGAGGGACTGTGCCCACGAACGGCACCGTGAACGTCGCGCGAAGGGCGGCGAGCGCGATCGTGCTCGCCGTGTTGCAGGCCACCACCACGATGTCGGGGATCCTCGACGCGATCGCCCGACCGACCAGCCCGATCAGCCGTTCGGTCAGTTCGCCGTCCGACCGGCAACCATACGGATAGAACCCGTGATCGGCGATGTAGGTGATCGCGATGTCCGGAACCGCCCGTCGCAGTGCGGCGACCACGCCCAGGCCGCCGATCCCGCTGTCGATCGCCAGCACCTGCCGGCGCGAGGTCATTGCCGCGTGCTCGCGCTCAATTGCCCGCCTGGGCCACCGCCTGGGCCGCCTTGCGCGAAGCGGCTTCCTCCGCGCTCGCGACGCCGCCATGCCGCCCCGACCACCCCACGGGGTCCTCCAGGAAGCGCCGCACCTCGGCCGCCGCCGCCTCGCTGAAATAGGGCCGGTCCGAACAGGCCTCCAGCACGTCCCACCAGGTGCACAGCGAGTGCAGCTCGATGTCCATCTCCGCCAGGGTCGAGAAGCCGCCCGGGAACACGCCATAGAAGAACACCACGAAGGCATGGTTGATGATCACGCCGGCGTCGCGAAGCGCGCGCGCGAACTGCACCTTCGACGCGCCGTCGGTCGTCAGGTCCTCGACCAGCAGCGTGCGCATCCCCTCCGGCACCGCGCCCTCGATCAACGCGTTGCGACCGAAGCCCTTCGGCTTCTTGCGCACATAAGCCATCGGCACCAGCATCCGGTCGGCCATCCACGCTGCGAACGGGATGCCGGCGGTCTCGCCACCGACCACCGCCTCGATCGTCTCGTAGCCGACATGGCGGCCGATCTTCTCCACGCCGAGCTCGGTGATCTTGGCGCGCGCGCGGGGAAAGAAGATGATCCGGCGACAGTCGATATAGACCGGCGACTTCCAGCCGGACGTCAGCGTGTAGGGTTCCTCGGGGCGGAAATTGACGGCCTTGATCTCCAGCAGCAGCTTCGCCGTCGTCATCGCCGCGTCGCGGTCCCATTCCGTCGCGCGACTGGCCTTGCGCGTGGCAGATGTCGGCATGGCAGTGCTCTTCCGCGGTTCCCGGTGGCGGCTCAGTGAGCATGGTGCGGCTCGAACGACAAGGTGGGCGGGGACATTCCGGTGAACATGACCCTCGCGACCCTGCCGCAGGCGCCGGTATGGGTGCTCGACGACCGCCAGGGAGCGGAAGGCGGCCAGGCCCTGGCACTCGCGGGGCGCCTCGGCCTGCCGTTCCTGCGTGTCCCGCCGGGCGCCTCCTGGCGCGCCGACGCCGCCGCCGACCGGAAGGGCGTCATCGAGAATGCCTGGGCGCTCGGCGAGCGCCAGATCGGTCCCGACCTCGTCGTCTCGACCGGGTTGCGCGGCGCGGCGCGCGCGCTCGCCTTGCGTGCCCGCTTCGGCGCCCCGGTCGTGCATTGCAGCCGCTACGCCACACCGCTGATGCCGTTCGACCTGATGATCCGTCCGTCGATGCAGCCCGCGCCTTCGACGCCGCGAATCCTCCAAGTCCTCGGCCCGCTGCACATCGTGTCGCCGGACCTCCTGGGCGAGGCGCGCCGTCTCTGGCGCGAACGCCTCTCGCACCTCCCGCGACCCAGGATCGCGCTCGTCGTGCGGTGCGCCGGACGCACGGAGCTGTCCGCGCAGGCCTGCGCCCGTCTCGGCATCCGCCTCACCGCGCTCGCGGCGAGCCACGGCGGCTCGATCATGGCCAGCGTCTCCCCCGCGATCGGCCGCCCGGCACTCACGGCCCTCACCGAGGGCCTCGGTGCCGGACTGCATCTGATCTACCGGACCGACGAGCCGGGCGACGATCCCACCCTTGGTTTCCTCGGCACGGCGGACGCCGTCGTCGTCGGCGGCGCCTCCGCCCAGAACCTCAGCGAGGCCGCATCGGCCGACACCCCGCTCTATGCCGATCGCCTCGAAGACCTCGACCGCCGGGGCGCCCAGCTCCTCCAGAGCCTGGCGGCCGAGGATCTGGTTCGGCCGCTCGGCGAGAGCCTTTCGCCCTGGCCGCGCCGGCCGCTCGACGAGGCCGGCCGCATCGCCCGGGAGGTCAGGCGACTGCTCGACCTTTGACCGGATGGGGCGGTTGCCGCGCGATGCGGTCGTGCCATATCGTCGAGCGTTGCAAGGCGTCGCGGGCGGGGAACGATCGTGGGCAGGGATACGAGCGTGATCGGACGGCGCTGCGAACGGGCGGTGGTCACAGCGTATCGCGAGCTGCGGGGCGTCGGCACGGAAGACCTCCAGGCCTTCCACGCCTGCACCACCCTCTACCGGATCCATCACCCGGAAGCCTCGCTGAGCGAAGCCCGCCGGCTGGTCTCGGAATGGATCGACCATCACGTCGTGCGCCAGTCCACCGCGCCGTCGACAGGCTGCGAGTGCGCCGAGCGGTGACTACGTTCCGCTCAAGGCCGCCAGCTGCTCGTGCACTTCGTAGGTGATGATCGCCAGCAGCGCTGCCAGCCCGATATACAGGATCGCGTATTCCGCGCGCAGTGTCGCCGGCACCGAGTAATAGGCAGCATTCGCCCGGGCCGCCGGATCGTAGCGCCACGCTCTGATCACCTGCGGGAACGCGAGCAGCGCGATGATGAACAGGATCGGGCTCGGCCGATACAGCATCAGTCCAAGCAGGATCGGCACGCCCAGCAGCCACACCCGCGGGCTCAGCACCGCCGTGATCCGCCCTCCATCGAGCGGCGACAATGGGAGCAGATTGAACAGGTTCAGGATGAAACCCGAGTAGGCGATGGCGAGCAGCAGCGGGTCGCCCACGTGTCGCGCCCAGAAATAGACCGCGAAGCTCGCGAGCGTGCCGATGAACGGACCCGCGAACGCCACATAGGCCTCCGTCTCGACGCTCCTCGGCTGCTCGCGCAGCGCCATCCAGGCGCCCACGAAGGGGATGAAAGCCGGCAGACCCACCGACAATCCGCGCTGCCTGGCCGCGAGATAGTGCCCCATCTCGTGCACGACCAGCAGACCCACGAAGCCGGCAGCGAACCGCCAGCCCCAGATCGTCGCATACACGCCGATTGACAGCACCATCGTGCCGCCGGAGACCAGGACCTTCGAGAACTTGAGGCCGCCGACCAACAGGACCAGCCAGCGGAACCGCCCCTGCCTGGCCTGCCTGGGAGGAGCGGCGGTCTCGGCCCAAGGGTCCGCTAGCGGAGCTCGCGTCTCGCGGCGCCCGTGTAGAGCTGGCGGGGACGGCCGATCCTGGCGAGCGGGTCCCGATTCATTTCCAACCAATGGCTGATCCACCCCGAGGTCCGCGCGACCGCGAACAGAGCCGTGAACATGCAGGTGGGGATGCCCATCGCCTTCAGGATGATCCCCGAATAGAAATCGACGTTAGGATACAGCTTGCGCTCGGCGAAATACGGGTCCTCGAGCGCGATCCGCTCCAGCTCGATCGCCATCTCGAGCTGCATGTCCTCGACCCCGAGCTCGCGAAGCACTTCGTGGCAGGTCGCCTGCATGATCGTCGCTCGCGGGTCGAAGTTCTTGTAGACCCGGTGACCGAAGCCCATCAGCCGCACGCCCGAGTTCTTGTCCTTCACGCGCGTGATGAACTCCGGGATGCGGTCCTTGTGCCCGATCCCGTCGAGCATCTTCAGCACCGCCTCGTTCGCGCCCCCATGCGCGGGGCCCCAGAGTGCGGCGACACCCGCCGCCAGCGACGCGTACGGGTCGGTCCCGGTCGAGCCCACCATCCGCACCGTGCTGGTCGACGCGTTCTGCTCGTGATCCGCGTGCAGGATCAGGATCCGGTCCATCGCCCGGCTCAGCACCGGGTTGACCAGGTACGGTTCGGTCGGCACCGCGAACATCATGTGCAGGAAGTTCTCGGCATAGCTCAGATCCGACCGGGGGTAGACCAGCGGTTCGCCGGTGATGTGCTTGTAGGCCCACGCCGCGATCGTCGGCATTTTCGCGATGAGCCGCGTCGCCGCCAGCTTCAGCTGCGACTCGTCATGCAGGTCCAGTCCCGCGTGATAGAACCCGGCCAGCGCCGCCAACCCGGCGCAGATCATCGCCATCGGATGCGCGTCGGTGCGAAACCCGTGCATGATGTGACGCAGCTCCTCGGGCACCATTGCGTTGCGCCGCAGCTCCGAGACGAAGCCGTCCTTCGCCCGCTCGTCCGGCATCTCGCCGTTCAGCAGCAGGTAGGCGACGGCGGGAAACGTCGCGCGTTCGGCGAGCTGCTCGATCGGATAGCCGCAATGCAGCAGGATGCCTTCGTCGCCGTCGATGTAGGTGATCGCGCTTTCGGTCGCCGCTGTCCCGCCATAGCCGGGATCGAACGTGAACAGGCCCGTCGACGGATAGAGCTTGCGTATATCGATCACCGACGGCCCGATCGTGCCGGCCCTGACCGGCAACGACACCGGGCCACCGGCACCGTCGAGCGTGACGCTGGCCGACGCTGCCTCGTTGCTGCCCATGACGCGCTCCCCCATTCCCGCCGCACTTAGTGCTGCCGCGGCGAAAGTTTCAACTCTCGGCCGCCCGCCGATGCCGCCAGAACCGGGGCTGCCTGCGCAGTCCCGCCCAGGTCTCCTCCAGCGGCTCCCGCGCCGCCTCCGCGCGGGCGTTCAGCCAGCCCAGCACCGCGCCCGACGCGAACTCGTGCCGGCCGCCGCGCGTGAGCACCTTGAGCAGTCCCGCCCCGGTCGCGGCGTCGTTGATCGCGCCCAGTTCGTCCTGCGCCCTCGACAGCCGGCGCGCGAACTTCCGCACGTCGCGCCGCGGCAGGACGGAGGCGAAGAACTCGAGTGCGTAACGCAGCTTCTTGCCCGACTTGCGCGCGTCGTGCAGCGCACCTGCCGGCAATGAGGCGAGCCCGTCCGCGGTCCCGATCAGCCGCTTGTAGCGACGCTCCAGGATGCGCGGCGCCAAGTCGCGCACCGGTGTTGCCAGCAGCGCCGGGTCGGCCTCCGACCGCCAGGGTGCGAGGAACGGCAGCAACGCCAGGTGCAGGAGCAGTCGTCGCGCTCTGCCCGACGCGAGATGGCGCCGCAGCGCCACGTAGGCGGCCTCGCGCGACCGGGACGCATCCTCGATCAGCAGCGCGATCCGCGCCTCTCCCGCCATCGCGCGCTCGAGCGCGACCCCGGTCCCGTGCAGGAACACATCCCAGTCGCGCGCCGCGCTGAGGCGGGACGCGAGCTCGTGCAACGGGCCTTGCAGCGCGTCGAGACTGCCCCCCAGCGGTTCCCTGAACACCAGTAGCGCCGAGCGCAGCCGTCTCAGCGTCACCCGCATCTGGTGCACCGCGACCGGCGTCTCGCCCCGTGCGGCCGCCGGCGCCCAATGCAGCAGGGTTGCGGCAAGGTGCCCGATCACGATCCGGATCGCCTCGTCGACGGTCGCGTCGCGTGCCATCGCCGCGTCTGTGGGCGGGAAGGCCGGTTCGCCACGCGAGCGCGCCATCGCTTCCTCGGCGAGCGAGGCGGCCGGCACCGACACGCCCAGCGTCTCCGCCAGAGCCAGCGCCAGCCGGGCTGCCGCCGCGTCATCCCCCTCGATCAACACCCGGCAGCAGGGCCATTCGCGCTGGATATCGCGCAGGGAGCCGTCCAGGACCGTCAGCCGGAGGTCCTCGCCCTCGGCAGGCCCCGCCAGCATCACCATCCGCCGCCGCCCGGTGAACCCCACGCGCGGCACCGTCCGTTCCAGCGCCGGGTCGAGCAGGGCAGGGGAAGCCGCCTCGCCGATCGTGCTGCTGCCCGCGGGCAGCCCGAACCGGCGCACCGGCCGCTCCAATCTCCAGACGCCGCCGGCCTCGGCCAGAACCGATCCCGTCTCGACTCCCTCGTACCACGTCAGGGCGATGGCCCCGCTCCTCGTCCGTCCGCTCCGAAGCCGCGACACCGGCTTGCTGCGAAAGAGCCGTCCCGCGTGTTCCGGGGCCAGGTCGAGTTCGATCGTGATCAAAGTCCCAGGCCGTCACTCCCCGAGGGCGCGGCGCCCTCGAAATCCTCCGGCCGCTGGAACCGCACCAGCTTGCCTGCACCCTCGCCCAGCGCCGACCATGGCACCTCGACCGAGAATTCGGCCAGCGAAGCCGTCGGATAGCCGTCGAGGAGCCGCGTCACCGGCGGCTCCGGTCGCGCCGCCGGATCGCGCCCCACCAGCGCGATGGCCGCGTCATAGAGCCCTGGGTTGTGCCCCACTACCAGCACACTGCGGGTCGGTTCGGGCACTTCGCGCAGCCGCTCCAGGATCGTCTCCGCGTCCGCGAGATAGAGCCGGTCCGAAAGGTCCACCTCCATCGCCTCCGCCATCAGGTGGAGCGCGTCGAAAGTCTGCCGGGTCCGCCGGCTCGAACTGACAAGGGCAAGGTCGGGGGCGAGCCGGAGCATCGCGAACGCGTTCGACATCGATCGCGCCGCCCGCTCGCCGCGCGGGTTCAGCGGCCGATCGTGATCGCGCAGCGTCGGGTCGTCCCAGGAGGATTTGGCGTGTCGAAGAAGCAGCAGCTGCGCCATCGGTCCGATCCCTTGTCAAAGTCCCTGCGGTGTGCCCCGCTCAGCTCGTCGAACCCGCGGCCGCCTCATGATGGCGGATCACCTCGCGAATGACGAAGGCGAGGAACTTCTCGGCGAAGTCCGGGTCGAGCCGTGCCGTCGATGCGAGCTCCCTCAGGCGCGCGACCTGCTCTGCTTCGCGGGCCGGATCTGCGACCGGCATCCCGTGCACCGCCTTCAACCGCCCCACCTGCTGGGTGCAACGGAAACGCTCGGCCAGCATGTGGACCAGCGCCGCATCGATGTTGTCGATGCTGCTTCGCAGCCGCCGCAGTTCCGCCAATGCCTCGTCGTCTGCCATGGCGCAATCCTACTCCGGCCGGGCCTCAGAGTGGCAAGTCGATCCACGACAGATGGCCGCCCTTGCCCGCGCCCGTATCGATGAACACGGCGCTTCCCCCGCGTGCGCCCTGGAACACCGCCGGCCGTCCGTCCTCGCTGCGGCGGTCGTGCCCGCAATAGACCGTCATGCCGGGCGGGATCCGATCGATCCATCGCGTCACCCGGACCGGGAAGCCGTCCTCCTGCATCCCTCCCGTCGTCTCCCCGAACAGCGCGCGCGACAGCAGGTGGTCGACCCGGCCGAGACCGGGCGGCGGCGGTCCGGCGAGCATGCCGGTGTGGAAGCCGCCATGGACGAAGAACATCGAGCCGCGACGCAGCCACGCCGGCGCCCAACCGATCTCGTCGAGCGCGCGCGCTCGCAATGCGTCGTCGAGCTGTTCGATCGTCTTCTCGAGCGCCGGATCGGGCCGCATCCGCTGTCCCGACAGCGCGCGTCCCAGCTTGCGGTCGTGGTTGCCCAGCAGGAACAGGCCACGCCGCTCGTCAATCAGCCTCCAGGCCAGCCGCAACGCTCCGGCGCTGTCGGGGCCATGATCCGTCAGGTCGCCGAGCTGCACCACGAAGCGATCGGTGGCGATGGCGTGCGCGAACGCCTCGCTGTCGCCGTGCACGTCGCCCACCACCCGGATCGGCCGGTCCGCCGGCAGCGTCCTGATCAAGCCGCCTTCGCCCCGCTCTTGCCGCGCACATGCTCCCGGAACGCCGCCAGCGCCCGATCGCGACCTTCATCCAGACCAACCAATGGCGGCGGATAATCAGCCCCCATCGACACGCCAGCCTCCTTCAGCACGCTTTCCGGGGCTTCCCACGGCGCGTGAACGTGCCTGTCGGGCAGACGCGCGAGTTCCGGAACCCAGCGCCGCACATAGTCCCCCGCCGGATCGAACTTCTTCGCCTGTGTCAGCGGGTTGAACACCCGGAAGAACGGCTGGTTGTCGGTTCCGGTCCCGGCGATCCACTGCCAGCTCGCGGCATTGGTCGCGAGATCGCCGTCGACCAGCGTGTCCCAGAACCACGCCTCGCCCTCCTGCCAGGCGATCAGCAGATGCTTGACCAGGAACGATGCGGTGATCATCCGCACACGGTTGTGCATCCACCCGGTCCGCCAGAGCTGGCGCATGCCGGCGTCCACGATCGGCACCCCGGTCCGTCCCTGCTGCCAGGCGCGCAGCGCCCGTCGGTCTTTCCGCCAAGGCAGGGCATCGTAGGCCGGATGCATCGGCCGTTCCGGCAGGTCCGGGTGGTGCCACAGCAGATAGGCGGCGAAATCGTGCCAGAGCAGCTCGTTCTCGAACTTCTCGCGCCCGCGTCCCGTCGCGGCCTGGGCCGCATGCCAGACCTGGTTGGGCGACAGCTCGCCCCAATGGAGATGCGGCGACAGCATCGACGTCCCGTCCGGATTGTCCGGCCGGTCGCGCTCCTCCCCATAATCGTCGAGATGATCCGCCAGG